>CANGCK010000005.1 GCA_947452295.1 Sphingobacteriia bacterium | reverse complement strand
CATTCGATCCTTGAATTTTATACGTTCCACCAGCACTGATTGGAATTTGACCAGGATAATTTCCTAGCTCTAGTAAATCCAACATCTTAGCCGAAGGCAAGTTGAACTGAAGAATCGTTTGATTATTCAAATTCGATGGAGGATAAGCGACGTTGTTATTCCCATCAACTCCATCCAACAAATTAGCAAAAGTGGCTGATCCATTAAAGGTCCAGGTTACGGATGAAGTTATCGTAATGCCTCTTTTGGACATAGCTGAAGCTGACCCAATACATGTTTGTTCAACTGCATCCAACACCCCATCATTGTCATCATCTAAATCAAATACATCGCCTGCACCATCACCATCAGTATCTAAACATAAATTTGAAGTTTTGTCCTTTGCATATATGTAATTATAGCTGCTTTTATATATACCACTTTCGGTTGTTGTTTCTAATGAATCAGCAAATCCGTTGGCGCTGTAAGGTCCTGCAACGACTCCAGCTGAAGTGGTCGTACTACTGGCTGTACCTGATTCTTTCGCATCAGAACAACCATCGCCATCGGAATCAAGATCCAATTGATTTGGAATTCCATCTTTATCAATATCACAATTTGAAGCTGTAGTTATACTGCAGAATGATATCGATGTAATAAATCCACCATAATTATTTGTAGAAGCTATTTTTAGTGAAGTATAATAAGCGTCTTTTACAGTTCTTATAGCAGCATAGTTTCCTTGCATTATAATTCTTGTAACATTAAGAGAATTGTTAACTAGGCTTTGATCAGCTGTACTACAATACGCAACTACATTTTGCTGTGTGGCTGCATTTGTGGTAACTACAATATCTTCATTTACACCATCCTCAGTTGCAGAGGTTAAGATTTGTAGATTTGTAATTGGCTTACTAAGGTTTATTGTAAACTCTGCTGCACCATTATAATTTGCAAGTTGTCCTGTACCTGGGAGCGGCTCATTACACTGCATGGTAGTCGTCCAACTATCTGCTCCCATAGCACTTCTGTATGTCACACCAGAATTGGCTACAATAGAATAATTTACGGACTCCCCATTAGCAAGATCAATGGTGCCTGTTGAGCCATTCGTTGGTGCAATCCAATTATTACATGTTTTAGAGTCTACTACAGGTGGGCACTCCACTGTATCTAATACCCCGTCATTGTCATCATCTAAATCAAATACATCACTAATGCCATCACTATCAGTATCTAAACAGGCGTTGATAGTTGTATCCTTTGCATAATTGGTATAGGCAGATGTATATTTTATTTTACCGCTTTCAGTTGCTGTTTCAACACTATCAGCCAAACCGTTTGCTCCATAAGGGCCTGCTGCAATGGCACTTGAAGTAGTAGTAGTTGACGTAACAGCACCTCCTGACCCGTTTTTAACAGCCCCGCTATTTAGTGTTCCGTTTACGCCTGATTCTTTGGCATCAGGACAACCATCGCCATCGGAATCTATATCCAATCGGTTTGAAATTCCATCTTTATCCGTATCTATATCTCTACAAACCAATTCCCTGAAATACACCTCATTTGCCCAGTTTGATTGACCAGTTGCATTGATGCCATATATTCTGTATTTCAAATAACTACTAGCATTACTCGGCATACTGAATTTGATAGAATTATTGCTAGCAAATATTGGCGATGTGTTTTGAGAAGATTGTGAAGCCACAATATCTTTCCAAGTTGTGCCATCATCAGATCCTTGAATTTTATACGTTCCTCCTGCAATAATTGGAATGTTACCAGGATGATTTCCTAACTCTATTAAATCCAACATTTTAGCCGCAGGCAAATTAAACTGAAGGATGGTTTGATTACTTAATACAGATGGAGGATATGCTACATAATTATTACCATCTACTCCATCTAATAAATTAGCAAAAGTTGCAGATCCATTATAGTTCCAAGTTACTGATGAAGTAATTGTAATGCCTGTTTTAGCCATTCCTGTAGCAGCACTTATACATAACTGTTCGGTTAAATCCAACACCCCATCATTGTCATCATCTAAATCAAATATATCAAGCACGCCATCAGAATCTGAATCAATACATGCATTGACAGTACTATCTAAAGCATAAGAAGCATAAGTGTTTGTATAAGTAATTACACCACTTTCTGAAGCCGTTTCCAAACTATCCGCTAAACCATTTGCACCATAAGGGCCTGCAGCGACTGCATTTGGAGTAGAAGTGGTGGACGAAACAGAACCGCCAGAACCATTCTTAACAGACCCACTATTTCTATTGCCAGTTACTCCAGCTTCAACCGCATCTGTACAACCATCCCCATCAGCATCTAAATCCAATCGATTTGGTATACCATCATTATCAGTATCTATATCCATATAACCACAAGGAGCGCTGGCTGAAGGTGGAGAGTATACAAAGTTTGTAGATTGATGGTGCGGTTTAGAATTATAACTTCTCATTTCTATTACATCACCTCCTTTTATTGTGATTACTGTAGAAATAGGAGCACTAGGTCCACCTTCATCACCACAACAAACTGATGATACTATTGTACCATTAAGCCATATATCCATACCACCATCTACAATATTTCTTACAATTTCTTGATTAATAGTCGGATAATTAGCAGGCACTACTACCTTAAAAATGGTAGTGTTGATATTTGATTCATCCGTTGATGAATAACCATTATAAAAAGTAATATTATTAACCGGCACATAAGTAGATATATGAACAGAGGCCAAAGTTTGAGGTAAATTAATTACACCAGCTTTGATGAGATTGTAGTTTGCAGACAATGTTTTTTGTGCACTGGTAAAGTTATTAGAGGTCAAAGAAAATGCATTATATTTTGTAATTTCTACTGTAGTCGGCTGGTAAGCTTTAATACAAGCTTGTTCATCAGTATCTATCACCCCGTCATTGTCATCATCTAAATCAAATACATCACTAACGCCATCACTATCCGAATCTAAACAAGCGTTTATCGATTTATCTAATGCATATTTTGTATAAGTAGATGAGTATTTGGTTATACCACTTTCTGAAGCAGTTTCAACACTATCCGCTAAACCATTTGATCCATAAGGACCTGCTGCAATGGCACTTGAAGTAGTAGTAGTAGACGTAACAGCACCTCCTGACCCGTTTTTAACAGCCCCACTATTTAGTGTTCCATTTACGCCTGATTCTTTGGCATCAGGACAACCATCGCCGTCTGAATCTACATCCAAACGATTCGGAATTCCATCATTGTCTGTATCTAAGTCCGAACAATTTGTTTCTCTGAAATACACCTCATTTGCCCAGTTACCTTGGCCACTTGCATTGATACCATAAATTCTGTATTTCAAGTAGCTACTGCCGTTCGACGGCATACTGAATTTGATCGAATTATTGCTCGCAAAAATAGCGGCAGTATTTTCGATTACTTGAGAAGCTACAATATCGCTCCAATTTGTGCCATCATTCGATCCTTGAATTTTGTAAGTTCCACCTGCAAGAATTGGAATTTGACCAGGATAATTTCCTAATTCAATTAAATTCAAAACCTTAGCCGCAGGCAAATTGAACTGAAGAATCGTTTGATTATTCAAATTCGATGGCGGATAAGCGACGTTGTTACTGCCATCGACCCCATCCAATAAATTAGCAAAAGTGGCTGACCCATTAAAGTTCCATGTAACAGATGATGAGATAGTGATGCCAGATTTCGACATGCTTGTAGATGCACTAACACATGATCTTTCTGCTGCATCTAATACACCATCGTTATCATCATCTAAATCAATCACATCTCCCACACCGTCAGAATCACTATCTAAACAAACATTAAGCGTTTTATCAAGTGCATAAATAGCATATGTACTAGTATAAGAAACAGCACCACTTTCTGATGAAGTTTCTACATTATCTGCCAAACCATTAGCACCATAAGGACCCGCTGCAACAGCATTTGGAAGACTAGTAGTGGAAGTAACTGCTCCATTAGCACCGTTCTTAACAGAATCACTGTTAAGCGTTCCTGACACAGCTGCTTCTTTGGCATCCGGACATCCATCTCCGTCTGAATCTAAATCCAAACGATTCGGAATTCCATCATTGTCTGTATCTAAGTCCGAACAAGTACTTTCTCTGAAGTACACTTCATTTGCCCAGTTACCTTGGCCACTTGCACTGATACCATAAATTCTGTATTTCAAGTAGCTACTGCTGTTCGATGGCATACTGAATTTGATCGAATTATTGCTCGCAAAAATCGCAGCAGTATTTTCAATCGTTTGAGAAGCAACAATATCACTCCAACTCGTTCCATCATTCGATCCTTGAATTTTGTAAGTTCCACCTGCAATGATTGGAATTTGACCAGGATAATTTCCTAATTCAATTAAATTCAAAACCTTAGCCGTAGGCAAGTTGAACTGAAGAATCGTTTGATTATTCAAATTCGATGGCGGATAAGCGACGTTATTACTTCCATCGACCCCATCTAATAAATTAGCAAAAGTGGCTGATCCATTAAAGTTCCATGTAACAGATGATGAAATAGTGATGCCCGATTTCGACATGCTTGTAGATGCACTAGCACATGAACTTTCAGATGTATCTAACACCCCATCATTGTCATCATCTAAATCTATAGAATTAATAATACCATCTCCATCAAAGTCATCATTGGCACCCATTCCTCCTACCGTTTGCGCATGCAATACATTAGCAATTGTTGAAAAAACAATGAGTACAATAATTAATAACGATTTGGATAATAATAACTGAAATAACGATTTGGCTTTCATTATCGGATTTTATTGAATTGAGTTAGCTTGGATTTTTACGAATTCGCAAAGGTCAGAACATATATAAACTTATCAAAATAAAATAGGGTACCTCTTTGTGTACCCTATTTTATGCAGTTTATTAAATTATTTTTATTTATAATCTATATTCTATTGATATACATCTTCATTAATTGTGACTTGCTATTTATTTGCAATTTTAAATAAATATTTTTAATATGTTTTTTAACTGTATCTATTGAAATGCCCAATTTATTGGCAATTAACTTGTAGCTAAGACCATCTAAAATAGCAGTCACTATTTCTAATTCCCTAGTACTTAAATTTTCAGCGATTTTCATTTTAGGATGAAATGATTCAGCAACTTTTCTGGCTATACTCGCACTCATTGCACCTTTTCCATCATATACATCTATTAAAGTATTAATAATTTGCTGATTCGAAAGATCCTTTGTTATATAGCCAATTGCACCTTCACATAGCGCACTGTAAATACTATTACCATCTTCTAAAACACTAATCATTAAAATATTTGTATCAGGCCAAATGGATTTAATAAAAGGTATTGCCTCAATTCCAGACTTTCCAGGTAATACAATGTCTAAGAATACAATATCGGGCTTTATCGTTACTGATTCATGCGTATTTTCTAGTTCTTCAATACTATAATATAATTTAATGATGTTAAATCCTTTTTTGGCATTAATATCATAGGCAATAGACTCACTTAAATAAGCGTCATCTTCTATAATTACTAAATTAATCATAACTAATTTTAAATGATTATTTTTAATGAATATCCATCAACCTGTTGATCAACTACTAAAGCAGCATTTATTTTATTTGCTCTGTTTTGCATACTTTTTAAACCTATCCCATAGGTCATTTTACTATTCTCTGTTGTTGTTCCATTATCGTTGATATTGATTGCTATTTTACTTCCCGATTCAGTAAAGTTAATTGTAACAGTATCACCATTAGAATGTTTTAAAATATTATTAAATGCTTCCCTTACAATAAGCATAATACCTCTTTTAGTTTTTACCGACCAATTTATATTTTTATTATTTTTTATTTTATTATTTACAAAAATCTCAAAATCCGTTTCCTGAAAACTAAGATGTGCTACTTCAGCAATACGGTCAATAACATTTACAACCTTGTCGGTATTTTCATCTAAGCTCCACATTGCATCTCTAAAATTTTGGGATGCATCTCTACAAAATTGAGCAATGAGGAATGCTTCTTTAGATTGATTGATAGCTACTAATTTTTCTGAGGTCTTTATTGCCCTTGTTAAAGATGTGCCAACCGTATCATGTATATCATATGATATTTGGGTTCTTAACTGCAGTTTCCTTTTAAAATATTTATGTTGGAGTTTAAACACAAAATAAATACAAAATATCAAAGCCATTAACAATACACTATAAAACCAAGTTTGTTTGAACCAAGGTTTTAAAATTGTATACTTAATTATTTTATAATGATACTTTTCATCTTTAGCATCTATCCATCGTATAACCAATTGGTGACTACCATATTCGGGCTTATATAAATCTATTAATGATGTACTTTTGTTGAATAGTAACCATTCTTTTGAATTGTCTACACTATATTGAAAAATTTGACTCCGATTGGAAAACAAATTACCCAATGCAAAATAAAAGCTCAGTTTATTAGTACTGTAGCTAAGCTGATTTAAACTATCGAGATTAGTAACCTTAAGCGTATCATCTAAAACCAACTCGTCTAAATATATGGTATTGTTAATTGTAGGGCTTTTAATTAAATAAGGATTAAACTGAACTAAGCCTTTAACGCTAGGGAATGAAATATTTCCGCTTTTTAAAATTATGCCGCAAGGCTTGCAACCGCTGTTAAGTTCTGCAATTGTCATGCCATCTGCTGTACCCATATAATTAAATATTGGCGCATAGTCTTTACTGTTAAAAATATTATCAAAAGAATGATGTTCTGTAAAATATATGCCAGTATTTGTACTGATCCATAATCTGTCTAATGTGTCTTTCAAAATACAGTGAGCCGATTTCAGACCTGTATTAAGGCCAATATTAATTTTATGTATTTGATCATTTTCTATATAATAAAGTCCCTTTTTTGAAGTAGTAATCAGGATGCGTTTTTTATATGGATAAAATGCTTTTACTTTTATTTTTTCATCTCTTTCAAATGGAATAGGTTGAATGTTTTTTTTATCGATGATGTATTTGTAAACTCCACTAGTATAAGCGATATAAAAACTATTATTATCAACCTGAATTACATCAAAAAAACGTTCTTGGGGATTGTTGTTTTTTGAAAAAGTATAATCTTTTATAATGTTGAATTCATCTGTAAAATGCCCGATAAACTGCCAATTAACAATGTATACAATCCCATTAACTTTCACAAATAAGTTTTCGATACTGTATTCATTAAAAATAGAATAGATTGGCTTATTCTTTTTTAAATCGTATATATTAATAGAATCGTTACAATAATACAAAATACTGTCACTGATAATTGAAAACACTTCCCTTACAGGTTTTTTAAACAAGTAATATTTATCAGTAACATTAGGAGCACTTTTAAAAACATCCATGTCGTTCGTTTGAACAACCCCTTCTTTAATTTCAACCTGTGCATAGGTTGATTGACGATCTGAAAAAGAATGTATTTTTGTTGTATTATTATAAAAATATTTTGGTCTTAATACATACATTCCATTGTTCTCTGTTCCTAAAAAATAAACATTTTCTTTTTTATTGTAACTGAAGTAATTAAATTTTTCTTCTTTTGACAACTGATCGCTAATGACCTCTTGGTTGATTTTCCCATTATTGAAATTTAATTTAATTAATCTTCCACTGTTAATTATATAAGCCGCACTATCTGATTGAAGTTGAAATGGCTGAAATAAATTCAATCCAAAATCATTCACTAAATGTTGGTTTAAACCAAGTTGCCCTTTTGTAGTAAGTTGTATTTTATTGTTTTTTATAGTTAATTCAGAAATATGATTGAATTCATCAATAACTAGAAACCGATTGTTCAAAATAAAGCAGTTGATTTTTTTATGCGGGTCAAACAACAACTCCAAAGATTGTTGGTCTTTACTACTAATCTTATAAATTTTATTAGACATTAAAATATACAAATGCTTATTCCAATTAAGCAAAACTCTTTCATATAATGCCTGTCGTGGATAATCCTTAGATTTTAATTTTAAAGTATTGTTGAACTTTAATTCATTGTGATAAAGATCAAATTTCACATCTTTTAATTCTATCAACCGATTTTCTTGAGTAGCAAAACAGTTGTAATTTTCATTGTAACAAAAAATAGATCCATCAGTTTGTCTTAATACATTACCAATACTTACCGGGGTATTTGTGCCGTTTATATTTCCAGAAAATGTATATAAACTAGATCCATTGTATCTAACTATTCCTGTTTCGGTACCTATCCATAAAAACCCGGATTGATCATCGTATTGGATTCCTTTAATACCACTTGAGGGTAAGCCATTATCAATTCCTATATGTTCTATTGTATACTTAATTTGAGCGTTTAATTCAATGAATGCCAAAAAGGATAGTAAAAATACAAGCAGTGGTTTTTTCATTTGCCCAATGTAAAAATGTAGAAATGCGCCTATAACAATTTGCTATGAGTTTTGGCATATCATTAGCCATTATTATGTAAAAATAGGGAACTTATTTAATGCGCCTTAAAATTCAATGGAATATTACATTTTACCGTAAAATTTCTACCCATATTAAAAACGCCCATTCTGCCTGTGGGTATATTTACATCGGTATATTTTAATCTACTCAAATGATTTTGATAGGCAACATCTAACAAATTATTCAAAGAAATATACAACGACAACAATTTGTTGTGCTTGATTTTAAAATCCATCCCCCCTCCAATATTCAGGAGCGTATAGCCGGCAGTTGCGGTTTCGGTATCATATGCAGTAAATATTTTTTGCTGCGAAAACATATTGTCAATTTCAAATTTTACATAAACATCATTAAGCAGTTTTCCAATATGCTTAAAGTTTCCTCGTATTTCGGTAAGTAATCTTGCTGGTGGTATAAAAGGTAAATAAGTAGCCCCTTCAACAGGATTTGTAAATTGTGCATTTACCATGGCAAAAGAATTAGAAAAATGTAGCCAATCGAACGGATGTGGATGTACATCTAACTTAGCTTCAAAACCATATAATGTAGCGTCAAATTGTTTAAACTTAAAAGCGGTATTAAAAGTTCCGTTTGCATCAATTAAAGAATCACCACCTAAAACACTAGCTAACTTGCTGTAATAAATATAATTGTTGATTGTATTGTAAAATGCATTGAACATAAAACCAATATGCTCTGTATTAATTTCTACACCTGCATCAAATTGCAAGGAAGATTCTGTTGTTAAGTGTTGATCGCCTAATTCATACCTATTGGTTCCTTCATGTGTTCCATTGCTGGATAATTCAGAAACAGTGGGTGCTCTAAACCCTCTGGCAATATTGGTTTTAAAAGTTAACCACTCAGATGCATTGTAACTTAAGCCAATACTTCCACTCCAATTACTGTATTGTTTTTGTAAGGCAATAAATTTGGGTACATTGCCACTTTCCAATAATCCTTCTGTTTGTAAATTTCTATAATCATATCTCAACCCACCACTAATAGTAACTTTATTGGAAAAGCTCTTTTTTACGTAAGCAAACCCACCTATATCAAATAAATGATAAGCAGGGATTAATTGTTCTTCAGCAAGATTGCGATTTTGTTGCAACATTCCATTTACGCCAAATGATTTTTTCCAACCTTTATTTTCTTTTAATTGATACAAAACATGATAATTTATTGTACCTAAATTAAAATGTAAATCGGGTGTATTGGGCATCAATGCATTGGCAAATTCTTTTCTACTATTTTTTTGATAGCCCACATTAACAGCCAACCGGCCACTGCCTAATGCTATATTATTGTCTAACGCAATTTTAAAATGTTGCACGTGTTGATAAGGGGTATTTATTGCGCTGCTGTTTAATTCTGTTTCGGTTGCAATACGAGCCAATTGCGTTTCACTATATATTAAAAATTTACCCGTTGCCGAATCGCGCATCCCATCAACAACACCAATTCGTTGATTGAAATTACTAATTAATAAATGACTGTATCCCCAAGATTTATTGAACCCAATATATCCGCCAAAATTGTGTTCATTAAAACGGCTATTCAAAACTTTTGCATCGTATTTATTGTGATAATCTTTTGCAACCTTATTGGTTCCATAAATGTTCCAATTAAAACCATTTTTTAAATGCCCCGCTATATTGAGGTGATTGCCCCATAACTGATTATTGGCATTGTATTGGGCGAGTAAATTACCCGATATCTCCCCTGCAGCAACAGGTGTATTGGTAATTAGATGTAAAGCTCCACCCATTCCATCACTACCGTATAATAATGAAGCCGGCCCTTTTAGTACTTCAACTTTTTGAATACTATATTCATCAACTTCAATTCCATGTTCATCTCCCCACTGTTGTCCTTCCTGCCTTATTCCATCATGAATGGTAATTACCCTATTGTAACTTAAGCCACGAATTACCGGTTTAGCAATAGCCACTCCAGTGTTTAATGAAGCAATGCCGGGTACCAAATGCGATAAAGATTCTATTATTCCGGAAGAAGCATTGCTGAATAATATGTTTTTCTTTACAATAGTAATGGGTTGAGGTGATTGTTTAATTTTAGTAGCAGAAGCTACACCCGTAACGGTAACCCCTTCATTTTCTACCACTGCATATTTCAATTGAAAACTTATCGGTGTGAACCCGTTTATATTGATCGTTTCCAAAAAGGAAGCAAATCCTATAAAAGAAACTTCAACTAAATATTTACCATTAGGTACTTCTGAAGTAGTAAAATTTCCATCAACATCAGTTGTGGTTCCAATTTTTAATTCATGAATAAATACAACTGCGCCTTGTAAAGGTTTGCCGGTTGAGGCATCTATTACCTTGCCTGTTAATCTGCTTTTTTCTATTGAAAGCGGATTTACCGTTCTTGCTGACTTTGCATAGGCGTTATATGAAGTAAAAACAGGACTTATAAAAATTAAAAAAACATATATAAATGAATGGAATTGACCTTGATTATTTTTGATGATTTTGGTCAAATAAAGTATTCCTGTAAACATTTTAATAGTATTAAAAAAAATATACAAATCAATTAAATGCGTTTTTTTTGCCACAACGTTGCAAATGTATATGTTATTTGACACGTTGTTGCAAAATATTGTAAAATTTTCAATGGATTTATGCTGTTTTTTTTATTCTGTGGTATGATATTGATCAGTTTCACAGTTTTTTAAGCTTCATTGATAGGTAGATGCAGCATAAAAACGTAAAATATGTCTTATATTTAGGGATAAAATTCCCTTGATGACAGAGCAATCCATTTTGGTAGGCTGTATTAAAAACGACCCATCCGCACAGCGGGAACTGTATAATAGATACAGTCCGAAAATGCTGAGTGTATGTTATCGATTTGGGCACAGCAGAGAAGATGCAGAAGATATGTTGCAAGAGGGATTCATCAAAGTATTTACCCAAATACATACGTTTCAAAATAAAGGTTCTTTTGAAGGTTGGATTAGGCGAATAGTTGTACATACTTGTATAAATATTTTAAAGAAGAACAAGAAATTTAACGACAGTATTCACTTGGAAAATGCAACTGGCTTAGAAGTAAAAGAAGAGAGTATGCCGTCGGTAATGCAAGGGCGGCAAGTAGTAGAATGTATCAGACTTTTGCCAATGGGTTATAAAACGGTGTTGAATTTATATGCTATTGAAGGATTTAGTCATAAGGAGATTGGCGAAATGTTGGAAATTGGTGAAAGTACCAGCAGAAGCCAATATACACGTGCTAAAAATATGTTGGAAATGATTTTAATTAAGAAAAGAATTGTTGAATCGCCGAAAGAGAATTTGCAAGTGTCGGTTATTCTAAAAAAATAGAACTGTAGTGTTGTAGATATGTCTTATAAGAATTACCAAGAAAACGATTTTGAACAATTTCTACAAGAAGAAGTTGATGAGCACCGAATTTTTCCGGCCGATCAGGTATGGAAGAATATTCGGGTAGAACTTCATGGAACACAAACTTGGTATGCACTTACTTTCATTGCATTATTCATCATAACTGGCCTAACGATAACTACTGTGTTCATGTCGCCCGGCATACATCAATTAGCTAGTTTAAAATTAAATCAGCGCTTATTATCTAGAGATCATCCAACAGAGAATAAAAAAGAGCTGAACAATTCAAGCAATCATTCATTTTATGATGCTATTGCTCCGCAAAATATTACAGAAGCAACCATATTAAAAATACGAGAAGTTCAACCAATTGGCAATAATGAGTTAGCAACTAATACTATATCCAATAATACAATCAATAATACTGTTCAATTGGAAGAACATTCTTTAAAGAGTACCTCAGCAGTTTTATCAGCAAAAGAAGCTGCTCCAACCGCTCTATCAATTCATACGGAGGAAGCTGAGCAAAATGCCGTTAATAATGCAGAAGAATTAACCATCCCAGTAGAAAAGCCTAATTTATTAAAAGTAAATACGCCGGCTACTAAAAGCATTGATCTACACTATGCGTATTTAAAAAATGTAGTTTCGAATAAAATCATTCCTTGGAAAAAATTGAGCAAAATCGGTATACAGTTTTATGCTGCAGTGTCTAATAGTTATAGAACTTTAGAAGATAATGAAGTAAAAGATATTATTCAATCTAAAACACTAAGAAGCAACAGCATTCAAAATGTACCCCTAGGGTTAAGTTATTCGGCAAATGTTAATGATTTAGTAAGGCATCGGCCAGCTACGGGAATAGAAGTAGGAATAGCGTCGTTGTATAATATTACCAATAAATTAAAACTTAAAACCGGGGTTCAGTTAAATATTCAACAATATCATATAGATGCTTTTAAATCTAGTACAAAAGATTTAAATACCATATCACTCATTAATACCAATGGTATTCAAACAATTAATATTCTATCGTCTTACAACAATACTACCGGAAATCAAACAGCGCAATTAAATAACCAAACATATCAATTATCTGTTCCTATAGGGGTACAGTGGGAAATTTTAAAAGGTAAACGTATTGGATTAAATACAGAAGCGGCAATTCAACCTTCTTATTTATTAACCAACAACACCTATTTACTTTCAACCGATTACCAAAACTATGCCGATGGTAATAGCTTATTAAGAAAGTGGAATATCAATACCAATGTGGGAATTAACATTTCATATAAAACCGGAAACAACCTAATTCAATTTGGGCCTCAAATCCGCTACCAGCATTTACCTTCATACACCAATCAATACCCCATTAAAGAACATTTAATGGAATATGGTATTAAATTGGGTATTACCCGACAATGGAAATAAACTGAATTTAAATAGCTTTGCTGCATGCATACATACAGCATTTATTTAATTGGAATAATAATAGTATTCTTTACCTCCTGCGATACGGTTGATCATGATCAACATAAAAAGACAACTTCAGTTGCTGATACAGCAAAGTATTACCCGGTTGATGGATTTATACAAGAGCAAATAAGGTTTGTAGAATTAAGGGATTTTACCATCAATAAAACAACTACTATTGGATCTACGGCTATAAATACAATTTTACAAAAAAAGGATTTTGTGCGAGAAGTGCAAATTGTAGAAAATGCGGTTATCCAATTTACTAAAAATAAACATTTATTTAAAGAAACGGTTTTTCAGGATTTAGGTACAGAAAGCTATACCATTAACTACACTGCTATTGAGCCTTCATTTCCTATTCAAAGAATTGATGTATTGCTCAATGAACAAACCAACATCATCAAGCGTTTATTCGTAAGAGAAATCAACCAAACTAAAGATACACTATTAACCAGGCAATATAGTTGGGAAGCCGATCACAGATTTCAAATAAGCACCTCCAAAGAATCTGCTGGAACAAGCCATACTGCCACGGTAAACGTTCAATGGAATAAACCTTCGGGTAAATGACACAAGAATCATTTCAACAGATTGCGCATACCATTCCTATAGATCCCGGGATTTATAAATATTATGATAGCGAGGGGGTTTTATTGTATGTAGGCAAGGCTAAAAGTTTAAGAAAACGGGTTAGTTCTTATTTCTCAAAAAATAATGTTGGTTATAAAACACATGAACTTGTGTTAAGAATTCATTCGATACAATTTACTATTGTAGATTCTGAACAAGATGCTTTTTTATTAGAGAATGCCTTAATTAAAGAGTATCAACCTTTTTTCAATATCAATTTAAAAGATGATAAAACCTATCCTTTCATTGTAATTAAAAAGGAGCCATTTCCGAGGATATTTTTCACCAGAAAAAAAATAAATGATGGATCTGAATACCTTGGCCCGTTCACATCCGCCTTTAGAGTGCGTGAATTGCTAGAATTTGTTAAGCAAAATATCCCATTACGTAGTTGCAAACTCAACCTAAGTGCAAATAATATTCAAAAAGGAAAGTTTAAAGTATGTTTAGAATTTCATTTAGGCAATTGTAAAGGTCCTTGTGAAGGTCTACAAAGCCTTGAATCGTATATGGAGGGTATACAGTTGGTTAGAAATGTAATGAAAGGAAATTTACAAGGTGTTATTCAACACCATAAAACCGAAATGCTGGAACAAGCAGCATTATTGAATTTTGAACAGGCCGATTTAATTAAAAAGAAAATAGAACACTTAGAAAACTATCAGTCTAAATCGGTTATAGTAAGTAAGTATTTAAACAATGTAGATGTTTTTTCAATTTTAAAGGATGGCGATAAAGCGTATGTGAACTATTTAATGGTACAAAATGGAACGATTGTACAAACGCATACCATTCCAGTAGAAACCAAATTAGCAGAAACTGAAGAAGAGGTATTGGCATTTGTAATTGGCAATCTTAGAACTACTTTTAATAGCTGGGCGCCTGAAATTGTAGTGCCTTTTCCAATAGAATACCATGATGCGGCTATAATAATAACCGTTCCCAAAGGTGGTGATAAACGCAAACTGCTCGATTTATCGATAAAAAATGTGGGCTATTTTAAAGAAGAATTGAGGAAGAAGAAGATTTTGCACTTAGAGGGCAAAACAGATCTAGAGCAAAAGAAAGTGTTGTATGAATTACAAGAATATCTACAATTGCAGGAAGTGCCTGTTCATATAGAATGTTTCGATAACTCTAATTTTCAAGGTGCTTATCCGGTTTCTGCCATGGTATGTTTTAAAAATGGCATTCCTGCTAAAAACGATTACAGAAAATTTAATGTTAAAACGGTAGAGGGCATTAATGATTTTGCCACCATGAAAGAAGCCGTTTACCGCCGTTATAAGCGTTTAAAAGAAGAAGCACTACCCTATCCACAGTTAATTATAATTGATGGCGGCAAAGGCCAATTAGGGGCTGCTATGGAAAGCATACGTGAGTTAGGTTTGGTAGGGGAATTTACGGTTGTTGGACTTGCTAAAAATGAAGAAGAACTTTTCTTCCCGGGCGATAAAGAGTCACTTAAACTTCCTTGGAGCAGCGATTCTTTGAAATTGGTGCGAAGGATAAGAGATGAAGTACATCGTTTTGGTATTACTTTTCACAGAAATCAACGATCTAAAGGCACTTTTAAGACCGAATTAGCGCAGATACCCGGAATTGGAGGTCAAACTATATCTCAGTTATTAAAAGCCTTTAAATCGGTTAAAAACATCAAATTACAAACTGAAAAGGATTTAGCGGCAGAAATAGGTGTAAACCGGGCAGCAATTTTATACCAATACTTGAATAAAAAGTAACAATTCAAAAGTAAAAAATTGACAATTGATAATTGATAATTAAGGATTGAAAGGTAATTATAAAATGAATTTTGCCTTTTGACTTTAACCAGGGGGTCTATAAAACAAAAGGGGGCCAGGATAAAAATCCAGCCCCGTTTTTAAAATCCAATATCCTATGAAAAACCGATGCGAAAATAATGTATATTTTATATTACTACCAAATTATTTATACTTTTTTTGAAAAATTGCCGATTTATTTATACGAATAACAAAAAAAGGAGCAAATTGCTCCTTTTTTTATAAATATCATGATACCGATTGGTAATTAGTACGACCAGAGATCTTGTTCGAAGTTGAAAATTTTTGTTTTAATATTTTCACCCTCTAATAACCTGAACAATGGATCTTTAATAGCATTACTTAAATATTTGTCGCCCGGATTGTCAATAGTAGATTTAATGATATAGCTGGAAAAATACCTGCTTTCAAATAATTCTTCCCAAGTCATTCTGCTGGCAAGATTTTTTGGATTGTATACATCAAATTTTGCTAAAGTTCTTCTCATATCTGGATAATACACCCAAAATAAAACCCTTGGGATTGATTTCCCACCGATTACTTGTTTAGCTATTGGCGCAATACCAATAATTCTTGTAAATAAACGGCTGGCTTCTTTATCAAAAACTACTTGTTCTTTAATACGGAATGTATATACAGAATCTGGACTAAACTGAGGGGTTCTGGTAACTGTTTTTTCAACAGCCCCACTGATAGGATCTGTTACCTCGATTGTATCTAGTTTACCACTGGTTAAAGACATCACCTGACTGGGAGATAACGGAGTAGTGAACCGATCATTTTCACTAGAAAAGGCAATAACACTATCGCTTCTTACTGCATTCATCAAAATAGCAAAAAAACGTTGATCGCCATTTTCATCTTTCCCGGCATAGGTAAAAGATTGATTCATTTTTTCTCTGGCATCAATTTCGCGCCAAATAAAGTGGCTGAACAAGGCATCATCTTCTCTTAAATCTTCGTATTCAAGTGGTTTACGATCTTTTACTTGTGTTCTTTCTGCAGCATAATTGTTGCGCAAAGAAACTTCGGGTTTACCATCTAATCCTGGATCTCCGATAGTATCGTAATTGAATTTAACAACTGTGTTTGTTGAGGTAGAGCCAGGGCTAGATATAGTAGTAGAATTAGCGTCGGAGGTAACAGTTGGAGTTTGGTTATTGCCTGCTCTGTACCTCGATCCTCCAGTTGTTGCTGGCGCAGTCGGCTGGGTATTGGCATCATTACTTCCTGCTGTTTTTGTTTTAGAAGTATTGATATAGCTCGATGCACCGGCAGGTGCTTTAGTTGCAGCATTATTGGTCGTTTTAGCTGCCCCGCCTGTTTTATAGCGCGACTGTGCATTTAACTGCAATACTAAAATTGTAGTTAACCCAATAGCAAACCCTTTATACATTATCTTTTTCATGTGTCTACCTTTTATGTTACCGCCATTAGCGGAAATATTTATTGTCACACGGAATTCGCCTTTACACATGTTGCATTTAATGCAACAATTGCCGAGGCGCATTTTAGACCCTATTATTGAAGCGTAAATGATATGTTTTGGTCTAACATTCTAGAACCACCCGGACCATTTACTTTTATTTCATCAATCACCACAGTTGTTCCAGCCTGACATCTTTTTATTAGGTTCACTGCGTCAGCACTTCCTCTAAAATAAGCACCATTCACTTCAGCAAAACCCAACCCACTTTCTTCAAAACCTTTACCAGTAGCAATAAGGGTAAATGAGGTTACTTCATATTTAACGCCTTCAAAAATAAAATCACGCAACTCAGCTGCAACACCCGCCTGAGCTCTGAAAATATTTGCAGGTATTGGTCCACCGGCTTTACCGCCAATAGTTGCTAAAGGACTTGGAACACGTTTAATTGGTATAGTAATATTTTGACTGTTCTTACCATCGGTAGCAGTTACAATTGCACTACCCAAAGCTTTACAATTTACAATATACTGACCAGCACCGGTTTTTTCGAAACTTACTCCGTTACCCGATATGTTTACATTTACTTTTTCATCTCCACCCCCACCAGTAACACTCAATGGATTAGCAAGACCTTGGTAAAATACACGGGTTTTATCGGTAGAAACTACCAAGCCTGCAGGAACACCCACTGTGTATTTAACTTCTTTGGTAACAGATGCTGTAGTACCGTCTGGTTTTCTGAAAGAAATATTTACTTTCTTAACACCGCTAGAAGTAGGTTTGAACTTGTATTCAAAAGATCCATCGGGAGTTGGTGTAGCAGAAGCGCCATCAATTGTTACAGTTGGTTTAGAGGCGCTATTGAAAGCACCTACACCAGCGTTGATTACAATTTCTTCTCCAGGCATAACATAACTGGCATTTGAATTAGCAATTGCTTGGAATTGGTCGTACACTAATTCTACTTCACCAATTTCTTTGTGGCAATATTCAACAATCTGAGACTCACTATTTTTAATGTCGTTTTGAAACTTACTTAAAATGGTGATTCCTGCAACAGCAGGTGTCATATGAAATAATTTATAAGCCCAATCTACTTTGGCTTTATCATCGGCTGCATCAGGTATATCTAAAGGAAGCGTAGCGCCTAACTCTTTAGCAATTTGAGGATCGATGGCCAATAATTGGTCTTTATAATTTTTAAGTTGATTGTACAATTCCTTTGCGCGACCTTTTCCTTCGGGAGGATTGGATAAAAACATACGCGTAGCGGCATCTAAATCATCTTCCTTGTAATGTTCTTTTCCTTCAACAATAGCAAGATTGGCTTCTTTTTTTAAATCTTTTTTTACAGATTCTAAGTAATCATAGGCAACATCAGAAAGTGTTTTAGCTTTTGAAGCTTTAGCAAACCATATTTCCGCTTTTTGGCGGGTAACCGGATCGGCTATTTTTTTCTGAAATGATTTAAATACGGACTCATTTTTAGATTCAATAATTCTAGTTGCGTCCATTAAGCTTTTATCTACCGTTTTAAAAGCATTTAATATTTCGGCAGATACATTGAGTGCCAATAGTGCGGTAAGCACCAGGTACATCATGTTAATCATTTTCTGCCGTGGTTCCTTGGGTAGTGACATACTATCTTAAGTTTATCAATATTATTTACAAATTGTTTCGAAACAGCATACGATTATCTACCATTCATGGCAGTAAGCATATTTCCGTAAACCTGATTTAGCTTAGTTAAGTTGGTAGCAAGGTTAGCGATTTGTTCTTTAGCTTTAACTGCATCTGCTTGACTGCTGGTTAACGCTGTAGTAGCTTGCTCTAACTTACCATAGAACTGGTTCAAAGCTTTTAAATGGTTGTTGCTTTCTTGCAACTCTAATTCGTAAATAGTATTTAATGAAGCTAAATTTTTAGTAAAGCTTTGCATTTGAACATGTAATTGTTTGTTGCTTTCTGCAGCAGTACTAAATCCTTGGAATGATTGAACAGCAGCTGATACAGAAGTTGAAATTGCGCCTAAGGCAGCACTTGCAGATTTTGTAGATGCAGAGAAATCAGCTGTAGATTTTACTACATCACCTATTTCACCCATTTTTTCTACAGTTGCACCTAATTTTTGGAAACCAGCACTTAATTTACTTAAGTTGGCAGGTGTAATATCAGCGTCTTTCAACATTTTATCTAACCCGTCTAATGCTGAGTTACTTGCTGCTTTTCCACCAGAAACATGCACTTCATGGTCATCGATAGCAGGATATATAATATATAAAATACCATAGCCGATAAATATTACGGCTTCTGTACCCAAACCAATTTTCAACATTAAATCCGCTATTTCGGTATGCAATATTTTCTGTAAAGCACCGAAGATTACCACCGCAGCAGCGAGTGATACACCAACATCAAACCATTTTGTAACTTTAGGAGGAATTGCAGCAGCCATTTTATTAAATTTTAAGTTATTGAATTAATTTTTATAAACTGAGGTATTGTATGTAAACTATTTTTTGGTTTTAGGGGCAAGATCAATTACACAACGGAATCCGATGTATGATTTTGCATTATCTTGGTATTCGTAGTTTCTGGTACTAACTTGAAGCATATACGATACATCTTTCCAACTACCACCTCTTACTACTTTACGTTTTTCACGAGGCTTATCAGACTCTTTTGCATCATATCTAAGATCGGGGCTCATATCATGTAAAAAATTATAAGCACCCTCATAGAAATAAGAACCTGTCCACTCAGCTACATTACCAGCCATATTGTACAACCCGAAATCATTAGGCCAATATGCGTCTGCACGTACTGTATAGAATCCACCATCTTCGGCATAGTTACCACGGCCTGGCTTAAAGTTTGCCAATAAACAGCCTTTTTTATTTCTTGGATAATAGCTACCCCAAGGATACATAGAGTTGGTTCTTCCGCCACGAGCAGCATATTCCCATTCAGCTTCACTTGGTAATCGATAGTCGCCATCAACAGCAAAGCCTCTTCTTGTTAAGAAAGCATTTTGATAATGTGTTCTCCAAGAGCAGAAAGCGGAAGCTTGTTTCCAGTTAACTCCCACAACAGGATAATTGCCAAAAGCAGGGTGAGCAAAATATCTTTTAGTCATTGGTTCATTGTAAGAATAAGAGAAGTCTCTGATCCAAACCAAAGTATCGGGATAAATCGGTTGATCTCTTTTAACCATAAAGTATTTACGAGGAACCCCTTGATTTTCTTTTTTTGCAGCCTCTCTCAAATCAAAATATTGAACTCTAAAAACCAATTTATTGGGATCCATTTCCGCTTTGCCATACAAACGATTATCTGGAGCAAGATTTAAAGCATTTAATTTTTCCATGGTGGCTTTAGTCCACTTAATAGTTGCAACCTTTTTCCAATCTACCGCCATAGTATCATTCACTTTATTGATACCTGTACCAAAAAGTATTTTAAATGATAAAGAGTCTCTCACCCATTTTACAAATTGGCGGTAATCATTATTGGTAATTTCGGTTGCATCCATCCAAAAACCCGGCATAGATACCTGACGATTTCTGGTAGTATAGTTTTGGGTAATGTCCTCGTCACTGGGCCCCATGTGGAATGATCCGGGTTGAATATAAACCATATTCACAGGATTAGCCATACTTTGGCGAGCTGCTGGTACTACACCATGAAGCTGACCATCATCAGGTAGAAACCCTTTGGGCTTGCCGCTTTTTAAAAAGCACGAAGACATACACAAACTAACAGCTGCTGCGGCAATAAGTGATAAATGAGTTTTCATTTTTAGTGACTAGTTTTTGACGATTGACAAATATACAATTTCAATGGTGTTTAACTCCCTGAAAAAGCTTTGTTTTCAATATTTTAACAGTGCAAGTATAGGTAACGTCAAATAGTCTTTTTTATTGTAATTTGTCAATAGAAAAATCTCGATCATTTCGTATTGGTAATGCAAATTAATACAAAACTTGTTATACAATTGCTAAAAGATCTTCAAAAGATGTTAAAGGTTGGTTACATGCATAATTTTTACACAAATAGAAGAAAACCTGATATTCATCATAGGTTTTCCCTCTTAACATTGGAAATTTTTGCACCTCATTCTCGGCTAATTGAAGGATTTTATTGGGAATATAGCGTTGATTTATTTGTTTAAGCCATGATTTTGCGGTTTTACCAGTAACAACTATCTCCTGAAATTCGTGGACTACTTGCTGAATGGCCATTGCCCAAACGGCAAATGAAGTTGGGTGTTTTACTATTGCATTTTTAAGTGAATGAATGAGTTGTAGGGCCAATTCTTTCCAGCTTTTTTCATCGAAAATAACAGATAAGTACATCAAATTATTCACCATTACAGCATTGCCGCTGGGGGTTGCACCATCGTATACTTCTTTTTTTCGGAGAATAACATCCGCTTGAAAATCGGGGGTATAATAAAAGAATCCTGTTGTTTCTTCCGAAAAATGCTGAATAACCAATTGGATTAGTCTTTTGGCTTTCAACAAGAATTCGGCATTTCCGGTAACCTCTTGCAAATGAATATATGCTTGAATTAAATAGGCATAATCATCTAAAAAAGCCGGCACTTTTGCTACACCATTTTTAAAAGTATGGTGCCAAAAACCGGAAACCGTGTCTTGAAGTGCTGTTTCTAAAAAAGCAATATTATTTAGTGCCATGGTAAGATATTCTTCTATTCCCAATGCGGAATAGGATTTACAGCAAGCAGATATGGTTAATGCATTCCAACCCAACAATATTTTATCATCTAACTGTGGGCGTATTCTATTACTTCGGGCAAGCAATAATTTTTGTTTACACTTTTCTATAACCAATAATTCATTTGAAGTAGGAAATTGCTTAGCCCAAATTATATTAGATGGTGGAGTTTCGTGCATTCCTTCTTGCCAGTTTCCAGTGGCTTCAATCTGATAAAACTGAAAGAACAGCGGAGCATCATTGCCCAATAAATCGGCTAATTCTTGTGCTGACCAAGTGTAAAATTTGCCCTCCACTCCTTCACTATCTGCATCAATAGCGCTGTAAAAACCATGGTTAGGATGCGTCATTTCTCGCTGAATGAATTGCATGGTTTGTGTTATGGTTGACTTGTAGTAGTCGTTTCCGGTTATTTGAAATGCTTCTGCAATGGCAATTATCAGCAGCGCATTGTCGTACAGCATCTTCTCGAAATGGGGTACTTGCCATTGTTTATCGGTACTATAACGTGCAAAACCTCCTCCTAAATGGTCATAAATGCCTCCTAACATCATTTTATCTAAACATAGCAATGCTTGATTTAGAGCATCACTGTTTTTGGTGAAATGATAATGGCGAAGTAAATAGATGATGCTGGCTGTTTGTGGAAATTTAGGGGCAGTACCAAAGCCGCCATCGGTAGTATCTGCTTGAGCTAATATGTTTTGGGTAATACTTTCTATTGTTTGTAGGGAGAATAAAGTATGTGCATCATTCTCATTGGGAATAGCTAAGCCAAATGCATTGCTTTTTATTAAATGATTGGTTAAGTTTTCTGCTTGAAGTAGAATAGCATCATTTTTTTCGAGGTAATTTTTATGAATGCCTTGCAAGATTTCCATCCAAGATGGCCTGTTGTGCATTCTTTTTGGCGGGAAGTATGTGCCGCCATAAAAAGGTTGTTGGCTGGTTGTTAAAAAAACGTTCAATGGCCAACCACCACTGCCTGTCATGGATTGAACAGCATCCATGTATATATGGTCTAAATCGGGGCGTTCTTCTCTGTCGATTTTTATATTGATAAAATGTTCATTCATAAATGCAGCTGTTGTTGGATCCTCGAAACTTTCGCGCTCCATAACATGGCACCAATGACAGGCTGCATAACCTATACTTACTAAAATGGGTTTATTTTGATTTTTGGCGAGCTGCAATGCTTCTTCTCCCCAGGGATACCAATTTACAGGGTTATTGGCATGTTGCAACAGATACGGACTAGTTTCGAATTGAAGTAAATTGGCCATTGGGTTAATATTATTTAGCAAACATACATTAAACTACAAACCCCTCAGTAGAGGGGTTTGTAGAATAGCAATATAAAAACAATTATTTTTTTACGGGTTTTTCGGCACTTAAAAATTGGTCGAGTGCAGCTACCATACTTGGTTTTTGAGGAGAAGGCACTTTAATTTCGAGCTGAAATCCGGCATCTTCTACTGCTTTGGCGGTATTGCTTCCAAAGGCGCCGAATGTTGTACCATTTTGTTTAAAATCAGGAAAATTATCTAATAAGCTTTTTACTCCGCTTGGTGTAAAGAAACAAATAACATGAAAATCTTGTTTACTAAAAACGCTGGTAATATCGTTACTGATAGTGCGATACATATATGCCAGCTGGAATTCGCAGTGATTGTTTTTTAACCAGTTTACAATTTCATTGTCTTGCTGGTTTTCGCTACATACATATAAAAAAGATTCAGAATCACGGTGTTTGTTGATTACATCAAACATGCTTTTATTGGTACCATCGGCTCCGTAGAAAACTTTACGTTTTCTATATAAAATAAATTTTTGTAAATAAAGCGCTACTGCTTCAGTAATGCAGAAATATTTAGTGTCTTGAGCGATACTAATCTTCATTTCTTCACTCATTCTGAAGAAATGATCAATGGCATTTCTGCTGGTGAAAATAATGGCAGAAAAAGTGTTTATATCTATTTTCTGTTTACGAAATTCACGAGCGGGGATTCCTTCAAGCACAATAAATGGTTGGAACACCAATTCAACATTGTGTTTTCTTTCCAGATCAAAATATGGCGATTTTTCGCTGTCTGGTCTGGGCTGAGAAATCAAAATTTTCTTAATGCTCTTACCAGTAGTCACTGATTGTTTAGCTCCCTTTTTGATCATACTCCTGTTCTAAAAATTTTGCAAATGTAAGCCCATCAATTGAAATAATTCATTAACAACTTATAAATGAGTGCAATAGGCATTATTTCAACTGCGCAAAGGTAAAGGAAAAAATGTAGCGCATTGATTTTCAATTCGTTTCGAATAGCGCCAAAAGAAACAAAATACCGGTATAAAACTGTTATTATGATTAATATTAATGCAGTAACGGAAAAAAAGCCATGGGTACTTTCATCCCCCAATGCCAGGAACACAGAAAATGGTATTAAATAAATACCCATTATTCTATTCATCAATGAAACCAAAAAAATGTACCCTTGTGCAGCAGATTTATTATCGAAAACCCATCCGGCGAAAGAAAGGAAAATGTATTTTCCGGTATAGATAAGGGATAAAATAAGGGCAGCATAACCGTAAATAGTCCAAAAATTACCTTTTACTTGCTTTTGACATAACAAATACAATGTGATGAATAATCCAGTAGAAAAGATGAATAGCACATTAATTAGAAATGAGGCTATATAATCTTGTTGTAATTGGTCTTTGTATTGTTTTTGCCGCATAGACGTTTGGAAAAACAATTCGAAAAGTGCTTTATAATATTTCGGGAAAAACATCCTGATAAATGCAAGAAAAGCAATTATCCCAAGTAATAGATAAAAATACATGTCTTTAGACTCCTTCTTTTTATAATCAATGACCATAAAAACCGGTTTTTTGGTCATTGGTAAGTAAGGATGTATCATGTATTTACGATAAACACTATCATATTGTATAATTGCTTTTGTGGTATTAACAGATGGAGTAGTAGTGTCTGTTACGTTGTTTGTTTTCCTTTTTTGTATTCCGGAATTAGCTGGTAAAGCACTATTATTAGGCGTTTTGACAGGGTTTATAGAATCTACCTGAGCAAAACCGACCATGTTAATTGCGGTAATAAAAAGCAATAAAAAAAATGTTCTTAAGAAATTCATTACCTCAAAAATATTAAATGATACTGATTAATCCCTAATCATCCTATAACAATGCTAATTTTAATCTTCAATAAGCAATTATGGCAGGAATTTATGTACATATACCATTTTGTAAACAAGCGTGCAATTATTGTAATTTTCATTTTTCTGTTAATCGACAACAATTGCCGGCAGTGGTAAAGGCCATTGTTCTAGAAGCCAGCTTACAGCGACATTATATTACAGCGCCTATTGAAACCATTTATTTTGGAGGTGGAACCCCATCTTTATTGTCTGTAACTGATCTAAGCACTATTATTCAAGCACTTTACACACACTATACGGTTAATCCGGCAGCAGAAATTACTTTAGAAGCAAACCCGGACGATATTACAGATACGCAATTACATGCCTGGAAAACAGCAGGTATAAATCGATTAAGTATTGGCATACAATCGTTTTTTGAAGAAGACCTTCAATGGATGGGAAGGGCACATTCTGCTCAACAAGCGATCAACTGTATAACAAAAGCGCAAAATGCTGGTTTTGATAATTTATCGATTGATTTGATTTATGGGGGGCCAACCCTAACAGATGCTCATTGGATAGAGAATTTGAAAAAGGCATTTGAATTGCGTATAGCACATTTATCGTGTTACGCACTAACTGTAGAGCCCAAAACGATTTTAGCAAAAAAAATCAATGACCAGCTGGTGCAAGATGTTGATACCGAAAAGCAAGCAAAACAATTTAATATACTGCTAAAAGAAACGGCAGCTGCCCATTACGAGCATTATGAAATTTCTAATTTTGCATTAACTGGCAAAAGAAGTAAACACAATACCAGCTATTGGCAAGGCAAACCATATCTTGGATTGGGGCCAGCTGCGCATTCTTTCAATAAGCATAGTCGTCAATGGAATGTAGCCAACAATTCATTATACATTCAATCGATTGAGAAAGGGGAAGTGCCGTATGAAATAGAGGAATTAACCCGCCAACAACAAATCAATGAATACATTATGACGGCTTTAAGAACTATTGAAGGGATCGATTTGGTTCAACTAGATGAACTTGCAGGACAAGAATTGGCTTCCAAAATAGTACAAGAGGCTGCTCCATTTATTGCACAGGGTAAGCTAGCGCTTACTGGCAATAGTTTAATAATTACCAATGAAGGTAAATTTTTTGCGGATGGAATTGCAGCTGAAATGTTTCAATTATAAAAATGTTACTATTCTAAAAAAGATTCAATTTGTTTAAATCCTTCTGCAGCAGGTAGTTGCTCCCATAGAATCGAATAAATGGCAGATGCAATTGGCATAGTAGCTTTTACACACTCTTCATTGGTTTTATGTATGCATTTACTTGCATTGTACCCTTCTGCTACCATATTCATTTCGAGTGTAGCAGATTTTACCGAGTAGCCTTTCCCAATCATGTTTCCAAAAGTACGGTTTCGGCTATATAATGAGTAGCAAGTAACCAAGAGGTCGCCCAGGTAAACCGATGAATTATAGTTTTGTTGGTGCGATGAAGATGGGTTGGGGGTTACACAAACTTTTTGAAGAAAATCAGTCATTTCATTAGCACATGCAGCAATAAATACGCTAAGAAAATTGTCGCCATACTCTAAGCCATGTGCCATACCAGCACCCATTGCATAAATATTTTTAAGTACAGCCGCATATTGAACACCAATTACATCTGTATTAACAATGGTATTGATGTATTCTGTTTTGAAATATTGTGCAACAGCATCAGTAGTATTTTTATCGATGCCCGAGAGCGTTAGGTACGATAATTTCTCAGCTGCCACTTCTTCTGCATGACAGGGGCCTAATAAAGTGAAATAATTGGTTAGTGGGAATTGAAATGCATCAGCTAAATATTGGTGTACTAATTTATTTGATTCAGGTAAAATACCCTTTACAGCAGAAATTATTTTTTTACCAACCCAAGCTTCTTTAGGAACCGTATTTATTGCAGATGCAACGTAAGCAGAGGGTACTGCAAGTACAATTACATCTGAATGTTTCACTACATCAATAATTTCATCATTCAATAAAAGCTGATCAGGTTTAAAATACGCGCCACTTAAATAGTGTGGGTTGTGTTTTCTTTTCTGCATATATTGAATGCTCTCGGCATTTCTAATCCACCAATGAATGGTATTTCCATTGTCGGTTAAAATTTTTGCGATTGCAGTAGCCCAACTCCCACTTCCTAATATTCCAAAGTTCATCTCTTTACTTTTTACTTATATCAGTCTTTCTTCTTCTCATCAAACAATTTGTCTTTGGCTACAACAGTTACTTTATTGCCATTTTTAAGTGTTTTACTAACTGTTGAATATGGTCCGGTAACAACTGTATCACCCAATTTTAATCCATTTAATATTTCAATATTATTTAAGTCTTGAATAGCGGTTTTTACTTTGACTTTTTTTACAGTGTTGTCTTTTTGCAATACAAATACCACTTCTTCAATACCATCATCTGCATTAACGGATTTTACTTCTGTGGAGGTTGTTTTATTGTCTTTTTCGTCGGTTTGTTTAGCATCTGTACTGTCTTTTATATCTCTTGTAGTAACAGCATTCAGAGGAACAGACAATACGTTGTATTTGCTTTTCGTTTGGATATCGGCGCTGGCTGTCATACCGGGTCTGAAAGGAAAACTATTGCCATTTTTTATTAGATCGTTGTAACTAGCGGTTAATAAACGAATATGCACTTTATAATTGGTTACTTCGGCACTAGAAACACTTGAAGTTATTGATGAACCAGTATTTGGATTGGCAATTTTATATACAATTCCTTTGAACTTTCTGTTGCTATATGCATCTACTTCTACAATAGCTGTATCGCCTAATTTAACTTTAGGGATATCATTTTCACCTACATCCACACGCACTTCAATGCTGCGCATATCTGCAACGCGCATCATTTCGGTACCAACATTAAAGCTGTTACCGGCTACACGTTCACCTTTTTTAATGGCTAACAAACTAATGATACCATTCATAGGTGAGGTAATAACGGTACGACCAATGTCTTTATTGGCTCTATTAAGTTGGGCTTGTACGCTTTGTACGCCGGCTTTTGCACTTTTAATGCCTTCGGAAGCAGCATTGTAATTGGCTTTGGCGCTTTTATATGCTTGATCGGCCTGTTCAAATTCTAAACGGCTGATTACTTTTTCGTCGAATAATTTTTTCTGACGATTGTATTGCGTTTCTGTTTGATCGAGTGTTGCTTTTAGTGCAGCCAATTGTGCGGTGGTATTGGATACCTGTGCTTTTTGTTGATCTACTGTTGCGGCAACCTGATCTCGTTGAGAATTGTATATATCAGCATATATTCTCGCCAATACCTGCCCTTTTTTTACGCTATCGCCTTCATTTACGTTTAGCTCAACTATTTCTCCACTTACATCCGGACTGATTTTAACTTCTACTTCTGGATAAACTTTTCCGCTAGCATTTACAGTTTCGATAATAGTTCTCAATTCTGCTTTTTCAACAGATACTGATATCCCTTCTTCTTTACCTATTACTCCAGTTTTTTTGAGTATTACCAATAATATAATTACTGCGAAGAGGCTTCCAATAATCCAAATCAATTTTTTGTTCATACATTTTTTTTTCAATGTTAAGTTTGCATGTAGCAACTATAGCGTTATTCCCTGACCTTTATAAAATTCAAGTAGTTTTATTCTGAAAATATAATCAAATTGGTTGTTTAGTCGATCTAATTTAGCACGAAGCAAATTGTTTTGATTGGTAATTAAATCGATGGTATTAGATAAGCCAGCATCGTATCTTTTTACGGCATAGTCATAGGCTTTTTGAGAAGCTTCAACCGATTTTTTACTGGCTATGAATTTACGCAAAGCTGTTATTGCATTGTTGTGAGATTGATATATGTTTTGCTGAAGGGTTAAATCGGCTTGTTCGGTATATGTTTGTGTTGTTTTATAGTTCAGCTTGGCTCTTTGGTAACCGAGTTTGGCATTGCCGTTGTTGAAAATGGGAACAGTTACTTGTATGCCGATACTTTGTCTAAAATTTTGATCGAGTTGAGTGCCCCAGCCGCTCCACATTTGGCCGAAATTTCTTTTTTGGGAAGTAATTTGAACATCAGGCTGGTAAACAGTATAATTAGCATTGTTTACAGTAACATAATTGGTGGTAGGTTTTACGCCAACAACATTAGCACCAATAATTTGCTGAGCTGAATTGGCAAAATTGGTACCTAATGTACCGAACGCAGAGAAAGTAGGGTAAAAAGCAGTATGCGCTCTTTTTACAGATTCAGCTGCGGCTTTTGTTCTTATTAAATTTGCTTTTTGCGCGGGTTGTGTATTGAGCGCTAATTGGTATAAAGCAGTAGGCTCTAAATCTGCCAAAGGCGCTAATGGAATATCATCAACAAAAGGAATGATTACTTCGAAAGGCTTGTCCATGCTTAAATTAATAGCTGCTTTTAATTGAATAACCGCTTGTGCATAGCTAGCCTGAGCAGACACATAGGTAGTTGAATCTCTTGCTAACTGCGCCTCAATTTCGGCTGCGCTTAATGCTGGCAATGCACCTGCATCCACTCTTTTTTTAGTTACATCAAATTGAGCCAGTGTTTGCGTAACCTGAATATCGGCAATTTCAATTTGTTGTTTGGCGGCAATGACTTGTAAAAAATATGTAGCGATGTTGATGGAAATGTCGTTAGTAATTTTTTCTACATCTAATGCAGCAGCTTTTGCATTAAAACCCGCAATGTTTTTGTCGATTTGTAACGCACCCCAATTAAATATTTGTACACCGGTATTTAGGTTAAGTCCCTGGTACAACAACTGCGTGTTGGTATATTGGTTGGTTGTTGGATCAATAGATCTACCAAATTGGGTACCAAGATTGGAAGATAAGCCCACATTGGGGTATTGTGCCAACTTAGCCCGTTCAATATCTATCTGAGCCAACCGTGCCTGAATATCGGCTTGTTTTACGGAGATATTGTTTTTAACTGCATATTCTATACAGCGTTGAAGACTCCATCGGGTGGAACTATCTTGAGCAAATGCAGAGAGTTGAATTACAACTATGAATATTACAAATATTAAGGACCTTTTCATTTTCATTGATTGATTGTTACCACATATAATTCGCCTGTACAATTACTTGGGTGGTAATGAACAACCAAGTAAAGCTCATTTCATATTACAAAATTACGTTCCTTCGGGGGATAAAGATGAAAAATTTAGACAGACGGAAAGTTAACCCATTCTATTGCGTATTAAAAGTTATGGAAGGTGTTTTACACGCTTGGCAGTTAAAAAATATAATAAAATGAATGTTCCCAGTACAACAATGCCTAAAAGAGCCGATTCGGGAGCTTGCAGGGCAATACTAATGCCTACAAAAAGGTAGTTGGCTATGAAAATGATGGGTAAAAGTGGATAAAGTTTCATTTTATATATTCCAGTATCATCTAGATGTTTGGTACGTTGTCTTAAAATAAACAGCGTAGCACTTGAAGCAACCATGCCAAAACAATCTAAAAATATGGTAAAGTTGAGTATTTTATCGAATGTTTGGGCAAAGAATAAAATAACGATACACATGGCAGAAAAAACAGATAATGAAACTACTAACACATTGTTTTTATCGCTTTGTTTGCCAAAAATACCGGGTAAGGTTCCTTCTTCACTCATGGCATACATTACGCGTGGGTTACTCATTAGTAAAGCATTTACATAAGCCAACACACCAAAAAATAAAAAGAAAGAAAAGATATTTGCGCCTTGGGTACCAAATACTTTATTGATCAATACATAAGCTATTTCATTTTCTTGTTTCATTTGATTGAATCCTACTATAGAATAATAGCTAAAATTTGCTAATAAGTATAAACCGATAATGATAGCGATCCCCCAGAATATTCCTTTAGGTATATTTTTAGCAGGATTAGCAACATCGTTACCAAAATTAATGGTTTGCTGGTAGCCGCCATATGTAAAGGAAACAGCAATTAAGCTTATACCAAGGCTTTGTAACCAGCCAATGGCAGGGGCTGATGTAGATACAGTTGTTGCTGTATTGACAGCTTCATGTGGAAAGAACAATGCAGCGATTAACACCACAATCATGGTGATTTTAATCATCATCAATACGTTTTGTGTTTTAGAGCTCATTTTCAAACCCATTAAATTGATGCCATAAAAAATTACAATGGCAATACAACTTATCAACGCCTTATCGATATCGGTCCAGTTAATAGCCGGAAAAAGCTTGGTGATATAACCACTTCCAATTAATGCAACACCACTTAAGCTTGCGGCATTGCTGATGAGGATAATGCAATTAATGGCAAAGGCTATACTAGGGTGATATGCGTAAGAAAATATTTTATAATAGCCGCCTGTAACTGGAAATCTACTTCCAATTTCGGCATAAGTAAGTGCACCACAAAGTGCAACAAAACCACCAATTATCCAGGCGGTAAAATAGACAGATGGTTCAATAGCATGTTTGGCACTGGTGGCAGCTGTTCTAAAAATACCCATTCCAATTACAAGCCCCACCACAATCATTGTAAAGCTGAATAAATTAACTTTTTGGTTGCCTTTCATTTAGTAAAAATTATATTTCAATGCTGAAAATAGGTAAATATGTTTATTGAACGATTAGAAGGTGGGAAAGAATTTTACATAAGTCATCGTAACAATACAAAAACAAAAGTTATTCAGATGCGGTTCATAACAATAGACCGATAATAATTTTTGCCATTTTATCTTTGTAAGGTAATTGGTTTGTCTGCCTCAGGCAGATGATTAAAAGGGAAGTTCGGTGTAACTCCGGCGCTATCCCCGTAGCTGTAATTCTGCCGCCAAACGGCAAACTTTTAAGCAACTGCATCCACTGTTTCAGTTAAATGAAATGGGAAGGAAGTTTAAAAGACAGAAGAGCCAGAAGACCTGCCAAATACAAACAACATTCACGGCTTTCGGGTGAAAGGCATGGAACGTAAACAACCACAATAAGGGTTATTTATTTTTCGCGATTTTAATTTCCTGGAAGCTCATTGTTTAATTTAAAAATGTAAAAACAATGGGCAAAAAAATGATGCTCTATTTAGCATTGATGATTAGTAATCAATTGCTGGCTCAAAAAGACAGTTCAGCTGAACATGTATTAGATGAAATTATTGTTACTGCTAACAAGCAAGAACAAAAGCAAAGTACAACGGGTAAGGTTATAACCATTATCGACAAAAATCAATTAGCCAAAAGTGGTGGGAAAAATTTACCGCAAGTATTGAACGAAATTGTTGGTGTAACGATTAATGGGGCAAATAACAATATTGGCACAAATCAAACTGTATACATGCGAGGTGCTGCAAGTGGCAGAACATTGATTTTATTAGACGGAATTGCAGTAAATGACCCATCTACCATTAATAGTGAATTCGATTTGAATTTTATCAGTTTATCTGATGTTGAAAGAATTGAAGTTTGTAAGGGCGCGCAAAGTACCATTTATGGTAGCGATGCAATAGGTGGGGTGATCAATATTATTACGCTACAAAAAGATGTACATAAAACTTTTAATGTAAAAGCAGGAATAACAGCAGGTAGTTTTAATACTTATAAGAACAATGTACAAATTTTTGGCAAAGTAAAGCGTTTGAATTATTCTATCAGAAATAGCTATATCCGTTCAAGTGGGTTTAGTACAGCGTTTGATAGTTCATTTAGTAATACTTTTGACAAAGATGGTTATAAAGGAAACTCCACAAGAGCAAATGCAATGTTTGCAGTTAATAATAAGTTAACTGTTAAAGTGTTTGGCATGCAAACAAAATACACTTCATCAATTGATGATGGAATGTTTAAAGATGACAAGCAACAGTTTATCAAAAACAGATTATTACAATTGGGAGCCGGATTTCAATACAAACACCATAAGATAACCATCACCGGAAATTACCAGTTTGCAGAAACAAAAAGGAATTACAAAAGAGATAGTACAGACCAATTTGTATTTAATTACTTTTTACGCAATAAATATTTTGCTCAAACACAATTTTTTGAATTGTATGCCAATATTTATATCACACCAACTGTAAGTTTATTGCAAGGCATTGAATACCGCCAAATAAATATGCGCAACAACTATTTGTCGGTGAGTGAATATGGGCCCTATACCAATCAATTCAACGATACCACCACATTTCATACATCAATATATTCTTCCCTATTGTTGAACTCAAAAAAAAGGTTTGCAACTGATTTAGGAGTTCGCTACAATTACCAAGGTAAACTGGGGAAATATTTCACTTTTTCAATTAATCCGTCCTATAAAATAAATGAACAAACAAGAGTTTTTGCAAGTGTAGCAAGTGGATTTAAAGCGCCTTCACTATACCAATTATTTGATGGATACAGTGGCAATTCGAATTTACAACCAGAGAAAAGTACTACAGCTGAATTAGGTGCATCAAATAAAACTACCAAGGTTTCAAATAGACTGGTTGTATTTTATAGATCATTAAAAGATGGCATTGATTATGACTATGTTAATTCCAAATACTTTAATTTTTTTCAACAAAAAGTGTTGGGTATGGAAATAGAAAATAGCGTGAAAATAAACGACCGTTTTGAGTTAAATACCAACTTATGCCTTCTTTCTATTAAGGATTCTACACAAAGTAGGGTTAGTTTTATTGATACTACATTTAACTATGGTTTAAAACGACCAAATCTTACAGCAAATGCTTCGGTAAATTATCGTCAAAATAAATTCTTTTCGAGCATAAGTTTTAAATATGCTGGTAGCCGGTTTGACGTAGGTGGATATGGCATTGCCGATATAAAGTTGCCAGGGTACCTATTAGTGAATGCTTACGCAGAATATATGTTTAACATCAAAACAAAGCTATTTGTTGATGTGCAGAATTTAACGAATCAGCGATTTTTTGATTTGAGGGGATTTAACAGTTTGCCATTAGCAGCAAATGCAGGTATTAATATTAGTTTATAAGTAATTTATCCCGGATATATGTATCTATAAAGTGGTATATATATCCGGATAATTTATTTAATTTTTCTTTTTGCCTAAATATAAACCTAATCCTAATTCAAATTGTTGGCTATAGGCATTTGATTGTTGAGGATTGGTATTGTAATAAAAATTAGCTTCGGCAGCACCTGAAATTTTAATGCCGGCGCCAGATTTAATATTTCCTGTTGTTTGGTAAATACCCATTAAATTGATGCCTTTGTTAAAGTTAAGGTGAAAACCAAAATCTGCTACTGCCCATGTTCTTCTATATAAATGTAACATAGCCATTGGTTTTAAAATGATTTTTTCTGCCGCATCTAATGGAGTTGAATAAAAAATTCCTGTTGTTAAATAAGAAAGATTACTTATTTGCCAATCGCTTTGAAGGTTATTGCCAATTCTATTAAAAGATAAAAGAAGGTCTAGTTTTTTACTATTGTATACCAAACCGAAATTTCCATCATAGCCGCTTTGACTAATTAAATTAGCTTGAATTGCGGGATCAACTAAAGCGGTTGAAGTTAACATTGAAGTATTTAATCTATCGCTATTAAAAGCAAGCGCTATACCTAGGCGGATGAATTGTTCATCACTAATTTGTACACGATAAGAATAGTTTATTCCGCCAATTGAACGAATTAAGGCACCGCTTTTATCATTTAAAACCTGAATACCAATGGCAGAATTTTTACCAAATAAAATTTCTGCATTAATGCTATTCATTACCGGTGCGCCTTCAAATTCAAGAAAACTCCTATTTTGGAGTGCGTAAATTTTATTTCCATCGATTCCTGTATAAGCAGGATTTAACAAAATCCGATTATGAAAATATTGGCTCATTGTATTTTCTAATTGCAATTGAGCAAAGCTAGAGAGCACAAGCAAAGTGAGTATTGCTGTTAGGGTAATATTTTTTATAGCTTTTATTTTTTTCATAATTGTACTCGTAGTGGGATAAACATACACTTACATAACTACAGTAATAGCGCCTCTTTTGGCAATATGACCGTTGGTCCAAATAACGTAAAAATAAGTGTCTTTCACTAATATTCTATTGTTTACAAAACCATTCCAATCGTTTCCGTAATTTTCTTTTTCGAAAATTATTTTACCATTTCTATCGATAACCTGCACTTTATTACTAGGATACACATCAATATTGTCTATGACAAATTTGTCATTAATGCCATCACCATTTGGAGAGAATACGATTGAAGGGTTAACATAATAATCTTCAATGGAGTTAATGGTTATGGTATCGGATGTGCTACAACCTACAGAGTTGGTTAATGTTAACATAAACGTAGTTGTATCTATAATTCTTGCTTTGGTTATTGCAGCAGTTGAATCTTCCACAGCAAATGCCGGCCTCCATTTAAAATTCCCTTCACCTGTTGCTGTAAAATAAGCATATTGGCCTTTGCTAATTTTAGTGTTATTGACAGACAATGTTAATACAGGCAATGGATGTACGCTGAGATAAATATTTAATTTTTTTGTAAGAATTCCGTCACTCACTTTAATAGAAAAAGTATCATTCCCAAGAAAGTTATTATTGGGTTTATAGAATATATTATCAGGAACTACATTTCCGAAATAATTGGTAGCAGTAAATGGGAATCCGACTAATGTTCCATTTTTGGGCAATTCATTTATAGACCATGTAATAACTTGATTTAAATCGAGGTCAAAAACAGTTAAAGTATCACTTAGCGGTAAGTCTTCATTAATACAAGCAATGAGTGAAGTGGGGTCAGTAGACTTGATAAATTTAGGTGCACTATTGATAATATAGGTTTGTTTGGTATTGAACGCTGTTGATAGCGCATTTGAACTTAAATCAGTAATTCCACTAATTTCGTTCAATTCTAGTCCAATAGTACCACCGTCTGTAATTGCTACTGTAACATCATATATTGTAGCTGAAATTTTATTGATGCCAGTAATGGTTCCAATTATATCTCCAATTGTATTAAATTTAAAAGCTGCTGCATTAACGTTATTCACTTCTTCACTAAAGGTAACTCGATAAACCAATGTAGTTTGCAATGTTTTTTGCTGGCTTGGATTTTGGCGACCCACACTTATGATGAAAGGAGCAACATTATCTACAATAACCATACTACTATCGGTAGTAGCATTTAAATTCATATTTTGAGAATTAGAAAAATCTCCATATTGAATTTTAAAAATAATATATCCGTCTTCAATGGTTTCATCAACAACCATTTTTGCTACCCAATTGTTTCCGTTGGTATTTATAACACTGGTGACTTTATCCTCCATCAATACTGTAGGAGTAGGAATACCATTGCTAACCGTAAACTTTAAAAAAACAGAATCGCCTAATTTTGCTCTTTGCGGATTTGCATTGTTACTACTAAGAGAAACATTTGTGAGTACAGGCAGAGACTGCGCCATTAGCATCCGGCATATCAACAAGGGCAACAAAAATAGTAGCCGAATTTTTCTCATAATTTTTTTTCTAGTATGTGCGGGAATCAAATAATTCGTCTTCAGTAAGTCTTACAATTTCAGGTATATTAAATACAAATTAATATTAGAGCAAAGTTCAATTAAATTTTTCAATTTAATTGACGTATTTGAATTTTTTTTTATTAATTAGATAAAATAGGATGATAGAATAATAACCACTACAAATACTGTATTTTTTAAATATAATAATCTACAGATATTTAAATAATTCATTGTAAGTATATTTGCTCAATGCACTTAATTAATCATTTTGGTTATTGAATGATTGTAAAATAGAGATGGTATACCATTAATTATGAGGGATTGATGGTAAGAATTGGTTGAATTAACGCAATTTTATATATTTAATTAAACTATTAATATGAATATCCAGTTTGATGTATTATTAACCGTAACTTTTACGCTTTTTGCGGTAATAGATGTTATTGGTTCTATACCATTATTGATTTCATTAAAGGAAAAATTAGGCGGTATTCGATCATTGCAAGTAACCATTTTTTCAGGTGCATTGATGATTTTATTTTTATATGCAGGAAAGCCGTTTTTAAATATTTTGGGATTAGATGTTCGTTCATTTGCTGTTGGTGGATCTGTAGTAATATTTTTATTAGGATTGGAAATGGTGTTGGGTCATGAAATTTTTAAAGGAGATGCAAATGCGCAATCAGGCACAGTTGTGCCAATCGCTTTTCCCATCATTGCGGGTAGTGGTACACTTACAACTATTATGTCGTTAAAAGCAAACTTTGATGAGGCTTATATTTTATCAGGCATTCTTATTAATTTAATCATTGTTTATATTACACTAAAGTCGCTGAGATTAATTAAAAAGGCATTGGGAGAATCTGGATTACATGCAGTAAGAAAATTTTTTGGGGTGATTTTGTTGGCTATTGCCATAAAAATATTCAGTACTAATATATCGGCATTTGGTAAATAAAAGGAGTATAGGAAAATTTATTAATAGATAGTGAAGAGGCTAATTTATTTTACTACTTCCATTGGCAGTTTCTACAATGTAATGGGGTAAGTTGGAATTAAATTGTTGTTGATATATTTTTTCAACTGTTTCGATGGTTTTATTTACTGCCGACGATTCAATTAAATTTAATGTACATCCGCCAAAGCCCCCTCCCATCATTCTTGCTCCAATTACTTCAGGAATATTTTTTACTGCATCAACCAAGACATCTAATTCTTTACAACTTACTTCGTAATCAATTGAAAGGCCTTCATGTGTTTTGAACATTAATTTACCCAATGCGCTGATATTCCCTTGCTGTAGTGCGTTACAGGCTGCTTCTACACGTTGTATTTCATTTACTACATAAGTACTTCTTTTATGCACTAATGAATCTTTAGGCAATACTATATTGTTTAACATCTCTTCATTCACTTGACGAAGAGAATGTATATTGGGTATAGATTGACTAACCCACTCAACAGCTTGTTCACATTGTTGCCTTCTTTCATTGTATGCAGAAGAAGCTAAGCTATGATTAACGCAAGAGTTGAATAAAACCAGTGAGTAATTTTGAATATTAAAAGGAATGTATTCGTATTGTAATGAGTAGCAATCGAGTTTGATGAGTTGGTCTTTTTTACTCATCATACTAGCAAACTGATCCATCAAACCGCATTTTACTCCGGCAAAATGGTGTTCCGCTTGTTGAGAAAGTTGTGCTAAAGCCAGTGAAGTTAAGTTGCAATTAAATAAATCATTCAGCGCATATGCAACTACACATTCAATTGCAGCAGATGACGATAAGCCTGCTCCAATTGGGATATTACTATTTAAGATTAAATTAAAACCTCCAAGGGTTTTTCCTTGTTGAAGCAATTGGTCAACTACGCCTGCAATATAATTAGACCATGAATGAGGTATTGGTTGCAAGTCATTTAATTGTAAAACAATAGATTCATTTAAGTCCATTGCCATTAAATGTAACGCATTATCGTTTCTTTTACTAATGGCAATATGCGCTGCTTGTTGAATGGCTGCAGGTAATACAAATCCACCATTATAATCGGTATGCTCTCCAATAATATTAATGCGTCCGGGTGAACGGTATAATACCGGTTCGGTTTTAAAAGTATTAATAAAATGTTGTTGTAAAAGTTGCGTCATTACCGTTGAATATTACTACAATATATTACAGAAAATAGAAAATGAAAGTTATTTTTTTGTTTCTTCTACTTGCAATAAAAGTTATTTTATGCTAGGCCCAAATATTTGGGGATATTGGCTTACTATAATCATAATTTAAGTAAGCCAATAACATTTATAAATAGGTTGATCTTGCTTTGTAAAAGTGTACAGTTTAAGTAAAATTCAGGGGGAAATGCAATGAATGATAAAGATTAGCGAGAAAATGCTCGTTTAACCATACATATGAATATTTTTCATTTAAATTCTTGCTAAGATTTCTGCTTTTTTTGCATCGAATTCAAACTTAGTAATTAGCCCATTTTCGAGCAATAACTTTAATTTTTGAAGTGAAGCCAAAGGGTCTTCGGAAGGTGCTGACTGAATGGGCATTTCTTGCGGAATTGGCATATCTGAATTTGGTAATGGGTTGGTTGGATTAGATTGATTGGGCGTATCTTGTTTTATTTCAGCTTGCATTTGTTCGGCAGAGGCTGGTATATTTGTAGCTAAAGTTACATTTCCGGCAGCAGCTCTTTTTTCTTCTAAATCCAATTGTCTTCTATATTCTCGTTGAATTTCTTCTTGCTCTTGGGCCGTTGCATATAATTTTCTAGCCTGTACTTTAGGCAAGTAATCTATTTTATTTGTTTCACCACTAATAGTTTGTATGGTAAATTCAGCTCCTAAAATGCCTTCTTTAATATGGCAATTAGCAATATCTTTCCATATATAATCTTGAAATTCCATTGAAAGACCTAAATTTTTTGGTCGACAGAATATAATTCGTTTGTTAGTAAGGGCAATACAATCTGGGGCGATGTTTACTGCTGGTTTTTTTTGAACAGCGATATAGGTAAGTTCTTCACTATTCATAATAATTCCATTGAGCTTATTGAGTACTTTTTCAATAGCAGCAGGATCTTGTTCTTCATTGAGGTACTTTTTTAAGCCTTGTAACATAATAGCAGGAATTTGAGTGATGTATGATTAATGAATTGTAAACATACTAAATAGGTGATAAAATAATCATCGGCGGTACTAAAAATTATATTTGGAATGGGTTTATTTATTTAAAAATAACCATTAAACCAATCCAATCAATTTGTACCTTCATAGGAAGGAGCTCTCCCCTTCTAATAAATGCTAGGTTTTAGTAAAAAACAAACCATTCATTTAACTCAACAATAGTGAAAATGTTTCTGCATCATAGAAAATCCTACTGAATTTACTAGTTAAATTTAACAACATGAAGTACATAGCGGAGTATAGAGATGCAGCGGTTGTTCATAATTATTTAGATAAGATAAACAAAATAGTTACTAAACCATGGACCATCATGGAAGTATGTGGTGGACAAACACATAGTTTGGTAAAGCATGGCATAATAGATATTTTGCCCGAGGAAATTTCAATAGTACATGGGCCAGGTTGTCCGGTATGTGTTACACCACAAAGCATCATAAACCTAGCGATTGAATTAGCGGTTGAGTATAAAGTAATTTTGTGTTCGTATGGTGATATGTTGCGTGTTCCGGGGAGTAAAATGAGTTTATTAGAAGCAAAGGCAAATGGTGCAGATATCAGAATTTTATATTCTCCACTAGAGGCAGTAGACATTGCCAGAAGTAATCCAGGTAAGCAGGTTGTGTTTTTTGCAGTAGGTTTTGAAACAACAGCACCTGCCAATGCCTTATCTGTATTACATGCCAGCCAAGGCGATGGGTTAAACAACTATTCAATTTTAACAGCACATGTATTAGTACCGCCAGCCATTGCAGCAATTATGGAAGATCCATTTACAAGGGTTGATGGATTTTTAGCTGCTGGGCATGTTTGTACAATTATGGGTAATAGTGAATATTATCCTTTGGTAGAAAAATACAAGATACCCATTGTTATTACCGGATTTGAGCCGGTAGATTTAATGCAAGGATTATTGATGACTATTACACAATTAGAAAAAGGAGTTTGTAAAGTAGAAAATCAATATGCACGTGTTGTAAAAGAAGAAGGCAATAAAGAAGCGCAGGATGTAATTAATAAGGTATTTGAAGTAACCGATAGGGATTGGAGAGGGATTGGCTTAATACCATTTAGTGGTTATGAAGTAAGGCCAGCGTTTAAGCAATATGATGCGCTAAAGAAATTTAATTTAGTTGCCAACAATAAGGAAAACATTACGGAATGCATTGCAGGAGATATTTTAAAAGGAATTAAAAAACCGAAGGATTGTAAATTTTTTGGGACAACTTGTTCGCCACTAAACCCATTGGGAGCTCCAATGGTATCAACCGAAGGTGCTTGTGCTGCATACTATAATTTTCATCGCCCATCAATTAACCACAATTTCAATTGATTAATATGCAATTACAATGTCCGATGCCTAAAATGGATTTTGATATTATTACACTAGGCCATGGCAGTGGTGGAGTATTAACATCAAAACTATTAGACAACTTAGTGATTTCCCAATTTACAAATGAGCTACTAGATAAGAAAGCAGATGGAGCGGTTTTTACTTTAGCGGGTAAACTTGCATTCAGTACAGATAGTTATGTAGTATCACCTATATTTTTTCCGGGAGGTAATATAGGTGATTTAGCAATTAATGGTACAGTGAATGATTTGGCCATGTGTGGAGCAGTGCCAACTTATTTATCGTTAAGTTTTATAATTGAAGAGGGATTAAAAATGGAAGTATTTTGGCAGATTATTCAAAGTATAAAAAAAGCTTGCGAAGATGCTGGAGTTCAAGTAGTTACCGGAGACACAAAAGTGGTAGAGAAAGGAAAAGGTGATCAACTATTTATTAATACAGCTGGGATAGGCGTGGTACATAATGATGCATTATTGGATGCCTCTAGAATAAAAGTGGGTGACTCTATAATAGTGAGCAACGACATTGCACATCATGGAATGGCTATTATGAGTATAAGAGAAGGATTGCAATTTGAAAGTGATATAGTGAGTGATACTAGAAATTTAAACCATATATGTAATGAATGCTTAACTGTTTTTAAAGGTCAAATAAAATTGTTTAGAGACCCAACCAGAGGTGGTGTAGCAACTGTATTGAATGAAATTGCTGAAACAAGCAATGTAGGCATACAAATTTTTGAAAAAAATATTCGGTTGAATGAATCGGTAGAAGGGGCCTGTGAATTATTAGGATTAGAGCCTTTGTTTGTAGCTAATGAAGGCGTATTTATTGCCATTGTTGACCCTTCAATTGAAGAAGCGATGCTTTCCCTATTAAAGAATAATGACAAAACGAAGCATGCATTTTGCATTGGACAAATAAGTGAAGAATATCCAGGCAAAGTAATAATAGAATCTGCTTTGAAAGGCAGAAGAATAATTTCAAAATTAGTTGGCGATCAACTACCCCGGATTTGTTAAAAGAAGATTGAAATAGTGGTCCTGCCAAGAATCGAACTTGGATCTGGAGCTTCGGAAACTCTTATACTATCCATTGTACTACAAGACCAGGTTGTATGACTATTCACTATTTGTAAAATAGTTGGCAAATTTACGTGATGCAGTTGTAAAAAACTAATGAAAAGCGGTATAATCAATAGATGGCTGTTTACCTAAATAATTGGAAGTTTAGCATATGCAGCTAAAATCAATGAAAATAAATCTTAATAAGCAATTCTTTTAATGCAGCAGGTAAAAATATTGAAGTTGGCACGCTGCTCATTATTTGAAGATCGGTGAAGAAGGAGCTTTCATTGTCTAAAAACGACAATACATTTGCAGCATTATTGAATTTAAAAATATCAGAAAATATTTGATCACCCGGCATTTTTTGATGGTGCAGTACATGTAATAAGGTGCTGTCGTACAATAAACCTTTAGTTGCATTGATTGAAAGTTTGCCAGGAATTGTTCTGCCCGTTTTAAGTGCATTAATAATTTGTGCTGTTTTTTTCTGTATAAACTTAAAAGCATACCCACTGCTGCCTTTAGCTTGTCCGCCTGCAATACCTATAAATACAATATTTTCATCAACCAATGGTAATTTCATATTGGTCATAGGAATAATACCATATTCTTCATGAGCTATAGTATAATCGTTGATTTCTAAAAAATCATGGATGTATTCTTTTAAAGCAATATCATATGCAGCTTGGGGCAATAAATCCTTAGTAAATAAGGTATATTCTACCAATGCGGAAGTAGTAGAAGTTGGAAGAAGGTACATAAAAGTAGTACCGTGCTTTTGCGAAACTCTAAAATCCATAAAAGTGGCAATACCAGGATTAAAAGATGGCTTCGGGGTATTAATTACCCATCCTTTGAAATGTTGTTGAAAATTGTATTGATGGCTTTGGGGTTGGATGGGCGAAAATAAAATGCTATTAAAAACCTTAGATGCAAAAATACTTCGATTGCTTAATTGAATACCAGCTGTGCGATTACTTGAATCATTAACAATATTGATCACTTTTTCATTTATCCAATGAATATTGGCATGAAGGAGTGCGTTATTTTTTACAAAGTTGTAAAATGTTAATCCCTCAATCATTTTATAAGAGTAGGGATAAATAGCTAATTCTTTGGAGAGATCCTTAGAGAAAAAATTAAGGGTATTCCATTGATGATGAACGATAGGTTCAAAAATATCGGGTTCTTTTTCCCAAAAACACCATGTTCTATCGTTGATATTTTTAGTATCAGCATCAACAACTAAAATTTTTTTATTGTCAAAAAAACTGTCGTTCATCATTCGCATGAGTAAACTCAATCCTGCACAACCTGCACCAGCAATTATATAGTCGTACTCTTTCTGCAATGGTTATACTGCTTTAAGGGTTTCATCTTTTCTTACTTTATCCCAATATTTTTTTGCGACAAATAACAGACCAAAACTTTCTCCTTCTTCTTTGCCAATATGTTTATGGTGCATTTTGTGAGCCCATCTAATGGCTTTAATGTATTTATTGTTGCTGCGAGTAAACAACTTAAATCGTTGGTGAATAATAATTTCATGCACTAAAAAATAAGCGAATCCATACATAGCAATACCAGCGCCAATACTTACCGAGTAATAGTTTTGGTTCATACTGCCTAACATGATACAAAGCCAGCTGGGTATAGCAAAAATGAGGAAGAAGGCGTCATTTTTTTCAAAAAATCCGGTACCTTTTTCATGGTGATCTTTGTGTAAATACCATAAAAAACCATGCATTACATAACGATGGGTAAGCCAAGTGATGCCCTCCATAACGAAAAAGACCAGTAAAGTAATAATTAGATACATCATTTTATAAAAATATAGATAGTGTTAAGAAGAATAGGGTTTGAATAATTAATAAATGTATTGCAAAAGCATTGATTTTATTAAAAGACAATTTTCTGGCGATGTTGATTAGAAAGCAAGCAATGATGAACCAACAGAAGTAGTTGAATAAAGGGATATACATAGATTCCCATTGCCAAAAATTAAGTTTAACTGCAACAGGTTCCATCAGCCAATCGAATGCGGTAGCTAAAAGTGCAGCATCAATTACCAATGATAAATTCATTAATTTTTTGGGTGGTTCGGTATCTAATTCATGGTATTTTTTAATAAGTTGACTGTGTAATTTTTCCATCAATATGATACAGCAATACACTAACACAAACCAGTTTACGCCAATTAATAATGGCACACCCATTAATTTTAAGCCCATTACGTTTCCATAGCTATAGTTGCCAAATAGCAATCCGGTATTTACGCCAATTATTTCGGTTAACATACCGGTAAAAAAGCAAATAAACGCAAAAATAAAAAAGGCTTTATTGGTGGAAGATTGATTCCATATTAGTAAAAAAGTCATCAGTAATAAATTAATTGGGGTATGTGCTACAAACCAATATCTATATGGTGTAAATAAAATACCGAATGCTCCACATACATGAAGCAAAATCGCTAAAAACACACTGATAGTTAATTTATTGAATTTCATTTACTGTATTCATTTTTTAAAATCTTTTTGCACAATATCTGCCATTATTTTAGCGCTATTTAGGCAGAGCGGAATGCCACCACCGGGATGTACGCTTCCACCTACAAAATACAATCCTTTTAATTGATTGTTGAAATTTGGGTGACGCATAAATGCGGCCATTTTACTATTTGAACTAGTTCCATATAATGCACCCATATAAGATGCGGTTTTTTGTTCAATTGTAATTGGAGTGAGTACCTGTTCTTCTTCAATTAAATGTTGAATATTTTCACCCAGCAATTTACTGAGTTTATCAAGAATGGCTTTTTTATATTGTGCTCCATATTCATCCCAGTTTTGTCCATTGTTGGCAGGTGCGTTAACCATTACAAACCAGTTTTCTTTTCCTTCGGGTGCTTGAATACCGGGTTCGCATTTAGCGGTAATATTTATATATACAGTTGGGTCTGTAAAACATTTGCCGGTGTTAAATAAATGATTGAACTCAGTTAGATAATCTTTTGTAAAAAAGATATTATGTAATGAAAGTTGACTAAATGTTTTTTTAATTCCCCAATAAAAAATATAGGCACTACTACTACGCTCTTGCTTCAACACTTTTTGGGCAAGTCGTTGGTTATTTAATAAATACTTGTAGGTAAAATATACATCCATATTACTGACTACTAAATCGGCATACAAATTTTCTTGGTCTACAATTACACCAATAACTTTATTGGATTTATGAATAATGTTGTTGACTTTTTTATTGAAATTAAAAAGGACTCCTTTCTTTAAAGCCAATCTGTACAATGCATTGGTAATGCTAATCATACCACCCTTAGGATAGAAGCTGCCTAAATTATGTTCAAGATGAGGGATCATTGTAAGCATTGCCGGTGCTTTAAAAGGATTGCTTCCATTATAAGTAGCATACCTATTGAATAGTTGAACTGTTTTAGCAGATTGAAATTGTTTTTCGTGCAAACGGTTCATGGATTGAAACAGGAATTTAAATCGAGTATGTTGAATGGCTTTAATGATAGCACGATTAAATAATGTACTTATTTTATGCAACGAATTAGTTAAAAACAGGGTGCCAATATTATTGTATAGTGCTGCGGATTGTTGTAAAAATTGAAGTGTATTTTTAGCAGGTTCATTTAGTTTGAGCTGAAGTTCATTTGCTAGTGCAATATTATCGGAATAGGCATTTACAACTGTACCATCATCATAAAAATAATTACAGGAAACTGGCATTTGTATATAAGAAAAGTATTCTTGAATGTTTTCACCGGCCAAATCAAAAAGTTCAACAATATTTTCAGGTTGAGTGAATAAGCTAGGGCCGGCATCAAAAGAATATTCACCTAATTTAAAGTCGCTTAATTTACCACCGGGATAACTATTTTGTTCATACACATTTACAATAAATCCTTGAAGTTGCAAGCGAATTGCGGCGGCTAACCCTGCAATACCTGCACCAATAATGATTGCATTTTTTGTACCCAAATCATTCGGCATTATCTAGCTAAATTTTGTTGCCACCATTTTTTTATCATTGGAAAAGCAATTTTAAACCACTCGGTAAAAAACTCGGGATCGTTGAATGTTATTGATTCAATTTCTTCCATTGAATAGAAAGCATAGTTTGCTACTTCTTCATGATTTGGATGAATAGTTCCATTATATTGACCGACAAAAACATGGTCAAATTCATGTTCAGTTAACCCATTAGAAAAAGGAGCTTTGTATACAAAATCAAAAACTTTGGTAAGTGGGGTTTCGAAACCCATTTCTTCTTGTAATCTTCTATTAGCGGCTTGTAAAATAATTTCTCCTGGACGAGGGTGGCTGCAACAGGCATTGGTCCATAATCCACCACTATGGTATTTAGTTAAGGCGCGTTGTTGAAGGAGCATTTCGGATTGGTCATTAAAAACAAATACGCTGAAAGCCCTGTGTAATAAGGCTTTTTCGTGAGCTTCTATTTTTTCCATTAAACCCAGTTCAACATCATATTCATTAACTAGTATGACCTGTTCCATAAAAAATTGTTGGGTATTATAATAAGTTGAGCTGGCTTCTTATGCCTGCTTTAGCTAAAATAAATATTTTGCTGTAGTCGGGAATTCTAATTCGTTGGTGCATTATTTTTTGTGGTTGTACTTTCTTAATTTTTTTAAATAAAGAGAGATAATATTTGTAGGCCACATATACACCAAAACGGGCTTTTAATGGGAGTTGTTTTATGCCTGCATAGGCTTCATCAAAATCTTTTTGTATGTCGGCTTCAATTAAATTTTTATCAGTTTGAGTAAAGGAAGAGAAGTCGCAACCAGGAAAATACATTCTATCTAATCCTTCATAATCAGCTTTAAGGTCTCTTAAGAAATTTACTTTTTGAAAAGCGGATCCTAAACTCCGCGCAGCGGGAATCAATCGATTACATTCATCCTTATCGCCTTCACAGAATATGTTTAAACACATCAATCCCACTACTTCGGCACTTCCATAAATATATTCTTCATAGCCAGAACGATCATAATTTTTTTTATTTAAATCCATTTCCATGCTATGTAAAAATGCATCTATTAATTGATGGTCTATTTTATATTGATTAACCGTTAATTGGAAGCTATGTAAGATAGGATTCATGCTAATACCGCGTTCAATTGCTTGATAGGTGGCAACCTTAAATTCTTGTAATAGCGTAGTTTTATCATGCTCATGAAAAGTATCTACAATTTCATCTGCAAATCTTACGAAACCATAAATATTAAATATGGGTGTACGTAAGTCTTTATGTAACAACCTAATGGCAGAAGAAAAACTTGTGCTATATTGTTGAGTAGTAATTTTACTACAATCTTGGCTAACACGATTAAAAAGGTTTAACATATTTTTGTTTAGACTTTATTTTGATTGGTTAATTACCAAAAGCTTTTATAACTTCATTTGCAACTACTTCACCGCTGATAAGGCTGGGAGGTACACCAGGGCCGGGAACTGTTAATTGACCAGTGAAGAATAAATTGTTTACTTTTTTACTTTTACAAGATGGTTTTAAAATGGCTGTTTGCAGCAACGTGTTAGCAAGTCCATATGCATTGCCCTTAAAGGAATTGTATTCTTCTATAAATTCTTTATGAGCAAATGATTTTTTATAAATCACACTGTCTAAAATAGATTGTCCAAGCTGTTGCTCCATTCTTCGGATAATTTGCTCAAAATACTTATCTCTCAGTTCTTCTGTATCTCCGGTTAAGCCAGCTGCTACTGGAATAAGAAGGAATAAATTTTCGCAACCAGTAGGTGCAACAGAATCATCTGTTACTGAAGTTGCACTTACATAAAACAAAGGGTGAGTTGGCCATTCTTTAGTAGTATAAATTTGCTTACCGTGTTCTGCAAAAGAAGTATCGAAAAAAAGAGAATGGTGCTGAATGCCTTCAATTCGTTTATTTAATCCTACGTAGTATAAAATACTGCTTGGTGCCATTACACGATTATTCCAATAATCATCAGAATAACTTCTGTATTGTTTATTTAATAATTTTGTTTCTATGTGGTGATAATCTGCCCCACCAATAACAACATCTGCATAAAAATTTACTTGCTTTTCACCATTTTCTGTTTGATGAAGAGATTCAACATATTTTGCAACGTCATTTTCTACTTTTATGTGTTGTACATTTTGATTAAAATAAAATTTCACACCCAATGAAATAGCCAGTTCATACATTCCCTCAACAATTTTATGCATACCACCATCGGGATACCAAGTACCTCCATTGATGTCGGCATAATTCATTAAACTATATAAAGCGGGCGTATTCTCGGGTAATGCACCTAAAAAAAGAACAGGGAATTCCATTAGCTCTTTTAGTTTAGGGCTTTTAAAGTGTTTGGCAACATGATTTTTAATAGAATTAAAAACATCTAACCTAAAAACGCCTTTAATCAAATCGAAGTCTAAAAATTCAGTTAAAGACAACCCAGGTTTGAATACCAATTTATTTACACCAACTGTATACTTATAAGCAGCTTCGGCCATAAACGCATCTAATTTTTTAGCGCTACCGGGCTCAATTTGTTCTAATAATTTTTTAAACGCATTGTAATTCGCAGGAATATCAACAGGGCCATCGGGCCAATAAACTCTATAAGAGGGATCTAATCTTTTGAGTTGATAATAATCGGAGACAGAACAGTTAAATTGCTTGAAATAGCGTTCAAAGACATCGGGCATCCAATACCAACTAGGACCCATATCGAAAGTGAATCCATCTTCGGAAAATTTTCTGGCTCTTCCACCCGGAGTAGCATGTTTTTCTAGTACAGAAACCTCCCATCCGGCCTTAGCCATAAATGAGGCTGCAGAGATTCCTGCAAAGCCACTGCCTATTATTACGACTTTCTTTTTTTCCACTTTAATAACTAAGATAAGAAATAATTGGTTAAAATCGTTCGATATGAGATTTCAAAAGCTTTCTGGCAAAGTGAATTCTACTTTTTATGGTACCCAATGGTTCCTCTAACATATCAGCAATTTCATGGTATTTATATCCATCGAAATACAATAAGAATGGTGTTTTAAAGATTTCGGGTAGGTTATGAATAGCTTGTTTTACTTCTTTAAGGTTTAGGGTTGCTACAGCATCGTTCGAAACAGCCGATTGGTTAATATTAATTAAAAAATCGTTGTCTGTTTTATCGAAAATAGTGGCTTGTTTGGCTTTTCTCCTATAATTATTAATAAATATATTGCGCATGATGGTATACAACCATGCTTTAATATTAGTACCTACATTGTATTTGTCTTTGTTAGCCAATGCCCTGAAAATTGTTTCTTGATAAAGGTCTTTGGCAGCTTCATTATCGCGAGTGAGTGAAACAGCAAAAGGTTTTAAGAATTCAGTATTGTTCACTAACATCTTATTAAAATCGATGACGGACATTGTTTTGTTTAATTTATTGAGAAATAAAGTTAAACAATAAAAATGAAATAGGAAATAATTTTGTTTAAAGATTTATTAAAAATGTTAAACAATTTTTATAGGGCTGATATATAAGACATTACTTCAGCAAGGGATTTTTTCAATGATATATTTTTAGGAGGCTGGCTATTAAAGTGTTGCGTAATGGCACCCGAAATAATAAAGTTGAAATCAGGTAATTTTTGACTGAAATTGGAAAGAAATTTTTCGAAGTGGAATTGATTGGCAACTGCAGTTAGGTGTGTATATAAGAAATTGGGTTTTGTATGATTTGCTATAAACGCAACATCAGTTATTGGAACATTGGCACCAACATATATTACTTTTACCCCATGCGATTTCATTAAAAAGTAGATAAATAGTATACCAAGCTCGTGGTATTCACCTTCGGGCAAGAAAAGTAGTGCAGTTTGGTGAGTTAAAATGGCAGGCACAATGGTTTCAATACCAACAATTAGTTTTTGTCGAATAATATTGGTTACTAAATGTTCTTGACCTGGATTAACATGATTGGTAACCCAAAGTATTCCGATTCGTTCTAAAAAAGGGAAGATGAGGTGAATGATGGTATTTTCTATACCTTTTTTATCGATATGATTGTCGATTTTGTTTTCAAACTCATTGATATTCATTTCAATCATATCATTGATGAGGTCGTTAACCAGCAATTCTTGTTGAGCTTGCGCTTGCGAAAGGGAAAGAATGGTGTCTTTCATTATTTCGGGCGTCATTTGATTGATGTGAGAGATTTTATAACCGTACTTATTTAACAGTGCGATGTTTAAAATAGTTTTTAACTCACTGTTTGAGTAATAACGAATATTGGTATCTGTACGTTTTGGGGCTAAAAATGAGTATCGTTGCTCCCAAATACGGATAGTGTGGGCCTTAATACCGGAAATATTTTCCAGGTCTTTAATAGTGAAAGCGTTCATAAACAAAAAGGCTGTTCATGATAGAACAGCCTTTTTAATAAAAAGTTCGAAAGTAAATGAATATATTTTTATTTGATACGACGAAGATATTCGCCGTATCCACTTTTTGCATAAATATCGGCAAGTATTAATAGCTGTTGATGGTTAATGAAACCCATTCGATAAGCTACTTCTTCTATACATCCTATTTTTTGACTTTGTCGTTTTTCGATTACTCTTACAAATTCGCAAGCATCAGCTAATGATTCAAAAGTACCGGTATCTAACCAAGCAGTACCTCTATTCATGATGCCTACTTTAAGTGATCCATTTTCTAAATACACTCTATTTACATCTGTAATTTCATATTCACCCCTAGGAGATGGTTGTATGTTTTTAGCAATTTCAATTACACTGTTATCGTAAAAATACAAGCCAGGTACTGCATAATTTGATTTAGGATTTTGCGGTTTTTCTTCAATTGAAACAGCTGTTTGTTGTTCATTGAAGGCTACAACTCCATATCTTTCAGGATCATTTACTTCGTAGGCAAAAACTGCAGCGCCCGTTACATCATTAAATGACTGTACTAATTTACTAAAACCAGCACCATAAAATATATTGTCGCCTAATATCAAACATACTTTATCATTACCTACAAACTTTTCACCAATTACAAATGCTTGAGCCAAGCCATTTGGTTGATGTTGAACTTCGTAAGAAAAAGAGCAACCCAATTCGCTACCATCTCCCAAAAGTCTTTTAAACTGATCCGAATCCTGGGGTGTTGTAATGAATAAAACTTCTCTAATACCTGCCAACATCAATACAGACAATGGGTAATAAATCATGGGTTTGTCGTAAACGGGCATTAATTGTTTACTAATACCTTTTGTAATTGGGTACAATCTGGTACCAGAACCGCCGGCTAATATAATTCCCTTCATTGGTAATTGTTTGCTGTGATAAGTTATTAACTAAGTTAGATTAAATGATGATGCTTCAACACTACATTATTAAAATAGCAAGGTGTTTTTTGCTTCACTTAATGTAGGTAATATTAAATCTTTTTCGGACATGATTACTTTATCTGCATCGATTTTCCAATCAATGCCTATTTCTGGATCATTAAAGATGATACCGCCTTCTGCAGCTTTATTGTAATAATTGTCGCATTTATAAAAGAAGGTAGCCTGTTCACTTAAAACAACAAAACCATGTGCAAAACCACGAGGTACAAAAAACTGGGTGTGGCTGTCTTCGGTTAACTCAACAGCTACGTGTTGACCGAAAGTTTTGGATTCTTTTCTCAGATCAACAGCTATATCTAAAACTTTGCCTTTGAGTACCCTAACTAATTTGGCTTGTGCAGCATCTCCATGTTGGAAATGCAATCCTCTTAAAACACCTAATTGAGATTGAGATTGGTTGTCCTGAACAAATTCAACATCTAAGCCGGTTTTTTCTAAAAAGGTTTTACGGTTAAAACTTTCAAAAAAATACCCTCTATTGTCGCCAAAAAAAGTGTCGTGAATAATAAAACAGCCTTCTAATATTGTAGATTCTATTCGCATGAACTATCGGTTATTATACATCGATTGATAATAGTTTTGGTAACTTCCACTCGTAACATTTTGAAGCCATTCTTGATTGTTTAAAAACCAATCAATTGTTTCGCTAAGACCTTGTTCAAAAGTAACAGAAGGTTTCCATCCTAATTCTTTATTGATTTTTGTAGCATCTATGGCATATCTTCTATCATGACCGGGACGATCTTTGATATAAGTAATTAATTTTTCGCTGTGACCTGCTTCCCTACCAAGTTTTTTGTCCATCTGCTGGCAAAGCAATTTAACTAAATCAATATTTTTCCATTCATTAAATCCGCCAATGTTATAAGTTTCTCCATCAACGCCCTTATGGAATACTAGATCAATTGCGAGGGAATGATCTTTTACATATAACCAATCGCGCGTATAAAGGCCATCACCATAAACTGGTAATGGTTTTTCTTGAATGATATTATGAATGAATAGTGGAATTAATTTTTCCGGGAAATGAAACGGACCATAATTATTAGAGCAGTTAGATACCACTGTTTGCATGTGATACGTTTCTCTGTAGGCTCTCACAAAATGGTCGGAGCTTGCTTTACTGGCCGAATAAGGAGAATTGGGATCGTAAGCAGTTGTTTCGGTAAATAAGCCTGTTTCTCCTAAACTTCCATATACTTCATCGGTAGAAATATGGTAAAAAAGATGTTCGCCTATATTTGCAGCCCATTTATTTTTAGCGGTATTTAATAAATTTACGGTTCCAATGATATTGGTATATACAAAATCGAGAGGAGACACAATTGAGCGATCGACATGCGACTCGGCAGCTAGGTGAATAACATCTGTTACGCCATATTTATCAAAAACTTCTTCCAATGCCTTCAAATCAAGAATATTCACTTTCTCGAAATGATAGTTGGGCTTTGTATCGATGTCTTTTAGATTTTCTAAGTTGCCAGCATAGGTTAGTGCATCTAAATTAATGATGGTGTATTCGGGGTATTTATTAACGAATAAACGAACCACATGTGATCCAATAAATCCGGCACCACCTGTAATGATAATTTTTTTGCTCATATAATTAAAACAATTTTATGTAGTAGGCGTGCGAAAATAAAGCATTTATTGATTCCAGTGATGATCTTTTATGCTTTCATACACCATTTCTATGCCAGTTTGTAAACTTATTTTAGCACTCCAACCAGCTTCGGCTAACTTACTTACGTCCATCAATTTACGCGGTGTTCCATCGGGTTTAGAGGTATCTAACACAATTTCACCAGTATACTGAGTAATTAATTTAATTAAATGAGCTAATTCTAATATAGATACATCAGTTCCGGTTCCTATATTTACTAAGCCTTTTTCATTATAATTTTCCAATAAATAGCAACAGGCGTCTGCAAGATCATCTACGTGTAAAAATTCTCTTTTAGGAGTTCCGCTTCCCCAAATGGTTACTGTAGGATCGTTGTTTCTTTTGGCAGTAATGAACTTACGCAACATAGCAGGAAGCACGTGACTTTTTTCTAGGTCATAGTTGTCGTTTGGTCCATATAAGTTAGTAGGCATTGCCGAAATGAAATTACAACCATATTGAGAGCGATAGCTGTCGCAAAGTTCAATTCCCGCTATTTTGGCAATTGCGTAGGGTTGATTGGTATTTTCTAAATAGCCACTCAAAAGATATTCTTCTTTTAAAGGTTGTGGTGCCATTTTAGGATAGATGCAAGATGAGCCGAGGAACAATAATTTTTTTACTCCATTTAAATAACTGTGATGGATTACATTGGCCTCCATCATTAGATTATCGTAAATAAATTCAGCTCTATAGGTATTATTGGCTACAATACCCCCTACTTTAGCGGCGGCTAAAATTACGTATTCGGGTTTTTCAATTGCAAAAAAGTCTTTTACAGCTTGTTGATTGGTCAAATCAAGCTCACTAGACGTTCTATAAACAATATTGGTAAATCCTTGCTGTTGTAACTTTCTAACCAATGCACTGCCTACCATCCCCCGATGACCGGCGATGTATATTTTTGCTTGTTTTTCCAATTTAAATGGTATTTATGTTAAAATCAGTAGGTTTTTCTATTCGTGCTCTTTATTAATAATAAAACCACTATCTCTTAGTAATTGCTCTTTTTTAAACAATTCAATATCAGCAGCTACCATTTCTTTAACCATTTCTTGCAATGTGTATTTAGGCTTCCAGTTTAGATTGTTTTTTGCTTTTGAAGGATCACCAATTAGTAATTCTACTTCTGTAGGTCTATAATATCTTGGATCTACTTTAACAACTTCTTTACCATTTGATAGATTCCACTTACCGGTTGCGCTTTTTACTTTTCCAACTTCATTTTCTTCAGTTCCTGTAAAATCAAGTTCAACACCAATCTCATGGAAGGCCATTTTTACAAAATCTCGGATATAAGTAGTAATACCGGTAGCCAGTACAAAATCTTCCGGACTTTCTTGTTGCAACATTAGCCACATACCTTCTACATAATCTTTTGCATGTCCCCAATCTCTTTGTGCATTTAGGTTACCCAAATAAAGGGTGTCTTGAAGACCTAAAGCGATACGCGCTACAGCTCGTGTAATTTTACGGGTTACAAAAGTTTCACCTCGTAAAGGTGATTCGTGGTTGAACAAAATACCATTACATGCATACATTCCATAGGCTTCACGGTAATTTACTGTTATCCAGTAAGCGTATAATTTAGCAACCGCATATGGGCTTCTGGGATAAAATGGCGTGGTTTCTTTTTGCGGAACTTCTTGTACCAAACCATATAACTCAGAAGTAGATGCCTGGTAGAATTTTGTTTTTTTAGTTAATCCCAATAATCGGATGGCTTCTAAAATTCTCAAAGCACCAATCCCATCGGCATTGGCGGTATATTCAGGTGTTTCAAAACTTACATGAACATGGCTCATGGCACCTAAGTTGTAAATTTCATCAGGTTGAACCTCTTGGATGATACGAATTAGATTAGTACTATCGGTCAAATCGCCGTAATGTAAAGTCATGTGTCTTGTAGGTACATGAGGATCTTCATATAAATGGTCGATACGTTGTGTATTAAAAAGTGAACTTCTTCTTTTGATTCCATGCACTTCATACCCTTTTTTTAGCAACAATTCGGTTAGATATGCGCCATCTTGGCCTGTAATACCTGTTATTAGAGCTTTTTTCATAAGTGGGGATTATTATTATATTAAATAAATTGTAGGATTTTACGAAATGGCTTCAAAAAAAGCGTGAACCAATAGGGTTTTAACTGATTAACTTTCCAGGCCATTCTATCGCCTTTATTTGCTAATATTCTGTTTTTTAAAGATTGATTGCTAACTCCGCCAGCTCTCATTTTCACCAATGTTTTGTGCAAATATGCAACCTTTATATTAAACTTGTATAAGAATCGAAGCATGAGTTCGTAATCTGCAGCAGTATATACTGATAGATTAAATAAGCCAAATTCTAAATACACCGATTTTTTAACAAAAAAAGTTGGATGCGGTGGCATCCAACCGTATAAAAAATTGCTTTTGGTAAATGCACCAGCTTTCCAAGTTCTTGTTATTCGATTGGTATCATAAGAATCTACATAAATCAAATCTCCATAAACTGCATCATTGTTATTCTTTTCAAAAAGTTGAACAATATCACCAATTACCTGGTCATCGGCATAAAAATCATCGGCATTTAGAATTCCAACTATATCGCCAGCTGAAAGAAGAATTCCTTTATTCATTGCATCATATATTCCATTGTCTTTTTCTGAATAAACAATGCAATTAGAGGAACAGTTTTTTACAACTTGAAGCGTATTATCTGTAGATGCTCCGTCAATAATTAAGTGTTCAATATTTTTATACTGTTGACTTTTTACCGAAAGAATTGTATCGGTAATAGTATCCTGGCAATTATAGGCTACTGTTATTATTGAAACTTTAAAATTCATTTAATCAATTGTAGCAAAAAAATTACAAAAACCAAAAAAGTCGCCAAATGTTTCATAATCATATGATGATAGACCATTGTTGTTAATAAGGTAAACTTTATAGCCATAATTAGTTAAAAAATCTATCGCATACTTTAAAGTAGCGCCAGCAGATAGCCAATCGTGATTATATTCAAATTGTATAAACTGAATGGCTTTTTGCTTAATTAAATTTTCGGCACCTTGTAATACTTTTAAATCATATCCTTCACAATCTATTTTTAAAAAATCGATGTGTGATATTTGAAGATCATTACATAACACATCTAACGTAGTTACATTTACTTTTTCAATAGTAGCATTAGCAGAAGCATTATTTGCAATGAAAGAGGATGTTTCTCCCATATTTTCTTCAGCAAAAAAATTAAAAGTGCCAGTTACATTTGATAAACCCACTTGATGTAATTCTATTTTTTGATTATCAATAAACTTCTCTACTAAATAATTAAACGTATTTTTAGATGGTTCAATTAATACTAGTTTTTTCAGGTTATTTGATTTAGACAATAAATATTCGCTCCATTCGCCCTTATTGGCACCAACATCAAAAACAACTTTAAGTTGATCGTTGTATTGATCGATTAAAAAAGATTCACCACTTTCTTCAATCAAATGATCTTGTGAAAAATGATACGAAATAATCCTATTAATTTGGTTACGCAGTTTGCAGAGTAATAATACAAAATATGTTGATTTTGATAATCTTCTTTGAACACTATCGATAAATTTTTTAAACATAAAAGGGGGATTTTAAGAAAAATATTAAAGCTAGACTTTTACTTTTTAACTGCATATTTTACTTTGAGATTTAAAAATGGTTTTTCAATATATGTATATGAAATAGCAGCGATTAAAATAGTGGTGGAAAAGCGCAGAAACGATACCAATAAATAATTAGAGATATTGCTGGGCACTCGAAGTACTTCATACAATAAAAATATTGGAAAATGGTAAATATAAATTCCATAAGAACGAACACCTAACCAACTCAATAATTTATTGGATAATAATGAATGATTAGGGATTTTAGTAGCAATAAAAACTAAAATCGCACAAAGAACATTTACAATAAAAAATCCGCCACTTTTATAGAACAAACTGTTTTCACTCAAAGTAAATAGAAAATAAGTAAAAGTGAATCCCATAAATAAAAGGAGATAAGAATATTTTTTATTTGAAAAACCTACAGATATTTTATTAAGTGATGGATACATCAATCCAATTAAAGCGCCCGTCAATAAACAATCCATTCTAAAAAATGTAAATCGATAGATATCGATTACAAAAATATTTTTAATGTATATAAAGTCGTTATATGATAATATTATTTTAATAATAGTAATAATTAATATTACGGAAAATAGTAAGCGAATTTGTATTTTTTTTGAAGTCCTAACAAATAAAATAGTCATTAGCAATGGCCAAAATAAATAAAAATGTTCTTCTACAGAAAGGGACCAAAGATGTGACAGGTTACCTAATACACTTATATTTAAGATATTGGTAAAATAAAATAGTGCGGCCAATGAAGAGATCCAATGATTGCGATTAGAATGATCAGTTGAAAATAAATTTAATACATTGGCTAAAACGATACAAAATATAAGAGCTGGTAAAAGTCGCAAAATTCGCCTGATGTAGAATTTAGAAATTGAAATATGTTGATTGTTTACATATTCATTTTCTAATAATAAAGTGATTAAAAAACCACTTAATACAAAAAACAAATCTACACCAATCCATCCTCCCGCAAAATAGCCATAGGAACCATGAATCAATAAAACAAATAGAGCGGCAATTGCTCTTAATCCATCCAAATTAGCAATGTATTTAAAACTGTTGGGTGCCATATTGTTATTTTATCGTTCTACAATGATATTTTCTAATACTAATAGGTCCATATCAGTTCGTAAAAAGCAGTCCAGAGCTTCTTCGGGTTTATTGACAATTGGTTCGTTTTCATTAAATGATGTGTTTAACAAAATAGGAATGCCCGATTTTTTTCTGAACGCATCAATCAAGTGATAATATCTTGGAGAGATCTCTTTATCAACTGTTTGTAATCTCCCTGTACCATCTGCATGGGTTACTGCAGGAATTGATGTTCTTTTACTTTCTTTGATCAAATACACTCTTTCCATAAAGGGTACAAGATCGGTTGATTCAAAATAATCTCCTACAAATTCTTTTAAAATACTTGGTGCAAAAGGTCTGAAACTTTCACGTCTTTTAATTTTACTATTTATTAATTCTTTAGCGTCATTCCGTCCAGGATTAGCCAAAATAGAGCGAGCACCCAACGCTCTTGGGCCAAATTCTGCTCGACCATTAAACCAACCAACTACTGCAGCATTTACTAATTTTTCTGCAACGTAATCAAATAATTCATTGTCATTGAGTTGTTTAAATGAAATATTTTTTTGGGTTAACATGTCAATGATATACGCATTATCGAACTTAGCACCTGTATAGGCAGAAAAAATAGCGGGAACGCGGGGTTGATGAAATAGTTGGTGATAAGTATATTGAGCCGATCCCATTGCGATACCCGCATCATGACCAGCCGATGGAATATAAATTTGTTTAAATGGTGTATTGAATTTTATTTTTCCATTTGCAACACTATTTTGAGCAACACCCCCAGCTAAACAAAGATTATCTATTCCTGTTTTTTTAAATAGATCGTTTAGAATATGGAAAATTGTTATTTCAGCCATTCTTTGAACTGATGCTGCAAGGTCTTTATGGTATTGTGTTAAGGGTTCATCTTTAGTGCGGGCTTTACAAAACAATTTTTCCATATTACTGTTAAAAGCAATTGGAATTGCAGGAATATTATCATCATTATATAATACAAATCCTTTTCCAGGTGACCTGAAATAATTTAAGTTTAACTTGAATAATCCATTTGGTTCTAACAGTATCACTTTATGTAATAAATCAACATATTTAGGTTCACCATAAGGTGCCAACCCCATTACTTTATATTCATCACCATAATACGGGAAACCGAGTAGTTGTGTAAATGCGGTATAAAAGATTCCCAATGAATGTGGGAAATCAATCGAATCAATTACTTTGATTGAATTTCCTTTACCGATAGCCAACATTGTTGTTGTAAAATCACCAGAACCATCTATACTTACAATTGCAGCTTCTTCGAAAGGGGAAGCAAAAAAAGCACTGGCTAAATGGCTATTGTGATGTTCAATTTGGTGAATTTTATTTTTAACAATTGTACTACTAATGCCAAAATGTTTTTCAAATTCTAATTCAATAGAACTAACTTTTTTTTGATTAAATATTCTTTCAATTGCATGAAAAAATGATTCTATCGGCCTTTTAGCGAAGAATAATATTTTTTTAAAAAATTTAGCTTTGGGGTCTCTTCCAATTGCTATTGAATCAACATCGTGTATGGTAATTCCAGCTTCATTTAAACAAAAATCAATAGCCATAGAAGGAAAACCAGCCCAATGTTTAACTCTTCTAAATCGTTCTTCTTCAGAAGCTACAATTAATTTTCCATCTTTAAAAATTGCTGCAGAAGAATCCGCATGATACGCATTTAAACCAAGAACAATCATAGAAAATATATTAATTTAAAGTATTTAAAATGTGTATTTAATTGGATTCCGATCAAGCAATTAGGCATTTAGTAAATTATAATAATCGCTCCTAAAAGACTGTGATGTTAGATAATTTAACGCATGCAAATGAGCCCCTTCACAATAAATTTTCCATCTATCATTATCAATATAACTCAAAACATCTAGTTCATTTGCTAAATCTGCATGATTATTATTTGAAAAATTCCATCCCGCATTATGTTTAGAAAGATTATGCCAACTAGTAAATTCACTACTAATAATTGGTCTGCCTGCAGATAGGCATTCATATATAGCATGAGAAAAATTTTCGCCTTTACTCATTAGTATCATTGCATCATGCTTTGATACGATATTGTGCATTTGAGCTGATTTAAAATCACCCAAGAAATGAACAGTTATATTAATGGGTAACTGATTAATTGCATTTAAGCATAATTCCCAGTATGAAGATTCTTTAATTACGCCATAAATATTTAAATTGATTAGAGTAGTAGCACATTTAAGTGCTTCAATTACATAAATCAGGTTTTTTTTATCGGTAATAATCGACGCGTAAACAAGATTTAATGTTCCAACAGTTTTATTTGGAGATGTTATTATACTTGGGGGTTGTAATGGTATATTTCCAATACTAAATATTTTTTCTGATGGAGCTTTAAAATATTTAGTAATGCCTTCTATTTCAACATTATCTGTTACATGCCATATAATATTTTTTGTCAAATTCAATAATTGAATGAACAAAAGGAAATATTTTTTTTTGAATTGTTTAATGTTAATTGCGCCCAACTGTAACATACCTCTTGGTGCTATAACTGTTTTTATTTTGTTGAATAGAGCGGTTTTAATAACTAATAATGGAATCAATAAAAATGTTATACTCATGAATCCGTTCAAGTAAATAACCTGAGGATTTATGGCATGAATCAATTTTTTGAATTTAAAATAATTCAAATGTTTTTTGTCGTCATACCATACGTTAATAGACTTGTTTGGTGAAATTTGAATAATATTCCATTGATTAATCTTAATATTTTCTAATGGAATTTTTTCATTTAAGTCTGTGCAACCAGTTATACAATAGAAATCAAAATGGTTACTCATTAAATTTACTAAGTTACGAAGGGACTGAATAATACCACCTGCTTTATAAGCGGGATAAAAATATTCGTAAATGATTAGTATTTTTATTTTTTGTTGCAGGATTAGTTTGTTTAGATTGAACTTATAAATCGGTCAACAAAAGTTGAATATTTTTTTTAAATATAGGGTAAGAAAAATGTTCTTTCATTCGATGTTGAATGTCCAATGGCTGACTTTTATTATTTTGTAATAAGTTGTTGATTGAATTATACAATTGTATTGTATCGGATGGATTAATTAATGTTCCCAATTCGCCATTTAACAAAGCATCTACGCTTCCGTCTTTATTACCTGCAATTACTTTTAAACCACATGCCATAGCCTCGATCAATACAATTCCAAAACCTTCTCCAGTACTAGGTAAAACAAAAACATCTGCCAATAAGTAATGATCAATTAATTCATGTAATGGCACAAAACCACTTAAAATCACATTGTCATCTATTTGTTCTTTTTTAATTAATTTATTTACACGATCCAATTCTTTATCATCAGCTTTTCCAACAATTAAATATTTTACTGGTCCAAATTCATTGTTTAATCGTTTAATTATAGAGATTACGGCGTCATACCCTTTATATTGTTCATCAGAGGATAATCGAGTTGTTGTTAATATTAATTTATCATTGGTATTTAAATGATATTTATCAATAAGATAATTTGGTTTTGTAAAGGATATAGGATAATTAAAATAAGGGTCAACTGAATTATGGAGTATTTTAATTTTATTAGATGAAATACTTGGATTATTTATTAAAATTGTAGACTTAGTGAATTGGCTAACAGAAAAAATCTGAGTAGCACTTTTAATCAACCAATGTGCGAATCTTTTTTGCTTAGGCCAAATTTCAACACCATGAGCCATTAGCAAAAATTGGGCTTTAGGGTTAATGAACTTAATAATAAATGCAGCTAGAGATAAATTAATATGACCAATTAAATATACTTGATGCTTTCTTGCAGAAAAAATTAATGAAAATAAAAATGCTATTTTGTTTCCTGCAAATCCTTTAAATGATTTTTGAGGGAAATACTTTTCATCCACAGTAGTATCATATAAAGAAATAGCAACAGAATTGGGTTTAATTTGATGAATAGATGTCATCAAATTTTTATTAAACTGTTCAATTCCGCCTGCTTTAGAGAAGGCGGTTAAATAAATAAATGCAATATTATTTACCAAGCAGAAGTATTATTTATTTTGTGTTGAGATAAATTGTAACACCAGTATCTACTCCAGTGTGTTTTTCCGCTAACTAATCCAGCTTTTAAATTATCACTTTTTACATTTTTTGTTAGTGATAAATTTACATCTGCAAACCATTGTTGAAATGGAAATGCAAAACCTTGCTTCGGTCTATTCCATATTGCTTCGGGCAATATATCTTTAAAAGCTTTAATTAAAATATGTTTGATTTGTTTGCTATTATACCTAATATCTGGATGAATAGAGTAAACCAAATCGATTAATTCTTTATCCAGAAATGGAACTCTCACTTCTACAGCGTGCCACATACTCATATAATCTGTATCTTTTAACAATTGATTGAGCATATACCAATTTGATTCTTCATAGCTTACTTGTTCTAGAGGATGTTGGGATAAAATAAATTGGGGTAATGAAATTGTATTCATTACTTTATTTACCTCGCTCAATGAAATATCAAGGTATTTGGCTATATCAGCAGGTGTAAAAAATCCTCTATTAAAATAATAATTACCTGGGAAAGTTTTATTAGCCAAAAATTGAACTCGTTTCAACTTGTCATTGGGAAATAAAACAGCAGCATTTATTAAATAATCAGGAATGCACTTTGTATAATTTAATATTTTGTGTCTCTTAAAGGATGGATAACCGCCAAACAATTCATCAGCACCAATACCACTTAATACAGCTTTTAAGCCAGCTTCTTTAGCATATTTAGTTATAAAATAAGAATTAATACCGTCATTGCTGGGTTGATCGATAGCATTCAATATATCTGGAATAGCTTCATTAAACTGTTGTTTAGAAACTTTATAAGTATGATGTTTAGCGTTACTTATATCAATAATAAGTTGTTGATATTTATTTTCTGAAAATTTTGATTCCTCAAAATCGATTGATAAAGTGGTTAAATTGTTGCCACAGTATTTTTTAGCTAATAAAGTAAGAATTGAAGAATCAATCCCACCACTTAAAAACAAACCTATTGGAGCATCGGATATAAGATGTCTTTTTACAGCTTGTTCTACAGATAATTTAATTTGACTGATTGCTTCATTTTCAGAAAAAATAGTGTAATTATAATTATACTGTATGAACTTATATTTATTAAATTTTAGATTTTTTAAGTTTACTTCTAAGTAAGAACCTTTTTCAATAGAAAAAACATTGTTTAATGTAGTTATTGGTTCAGGAATGTAACCAAATAATAGAAAATAAATTCTCCAGTCATTATTTTCTGGCCAATTGTGATTAATAGTTTTAAAAGCACGTACTTCAGAAGCAAAATATAATGAATTATCGTCTATATTAAAATAGAGCGGTTTGATGCCAGCGTGGTCTCTTGCTAATATGAGTTTAGCTTGAACTTTATCATAAATTGCTAGGGCAAACATACCATTGAATTTAGAAAAACAATTAGTACCCCATTGATGATAAGCAGATAAAATAACTTCAGTATCGGAATTTGATATAAAATGATAACCTAAAGATAAAAGCTCATTTTTAATTTCTTGATAATTATAAATTTCACCATTAAAAACCACTATGCATTCACTATTAAAACTTTTCATTGGTTGATGGCCAGCAGATGTTAGATCAATTAGTGATAGGCGCCTATGACCTAAAGCGATGTGGTTAATTTCATCTATATATAATCCTGCATCATCAGGTCCGCCATGTTGCATACTATCCCGCATTGCGGTTGATTCTGCAATGGTTGGAGTGGATGCTAAATGAACAATACCTGAAATTCTACACATATAATAACGTTGAATTAATTGGAAAATTTTTCTTTTAACTTTAAAATTTTTGATTCAAAGAAAAAGTAGCTTATTGATGCTATTAAATAGGCAGAAGCAAAAGAAATAAGAAAATCTAATAAATAGTTCCCAGAAGATAATTTATAAATAATAATTAGGAAGCAAGTTGGATGATATACATATAAACCAAAACTTATTTTACCAGTATATGACATGAATGGAGATAATAATATTTTTTTAAAACCGCTCCTATCATTTTTGGATATAATATAACCTAAAAACAAAAAATAAACTATTGATATTAAAGAAATTTTTATGACTTGAATATAAGAATACGAGAAACCACCAAATGCTAACCAAAGGTACAATGTAGGGAAAATAGCCAATAGTAATGAAATTAAATAAACACGATTATTACTGGTTTTGAACATATTCTTTAATTCCATTAAAGCCATTAATGCACCAAGAGACAATTCGTCCATTCTGGAAAATGTAAAATAAAAAGAATTAAAGTGCATGTATGTTAATAAAATTCTTACACCGAAAGCAATAATTATTAACAATCCAATACTCCTTAAAATATTTTTATTATTAAAACAATAAATAATAATTGGCCAAAATAAATAAAAATGTTCTTCAACAGCCAATGACCAAAAGTGTTCTGGTCCAGATCCATTTAAATTGAATGTTAATGAAATATTTTGAATATAAATCCAATAATAAAATTGGGCACTAAATGGTGTAAAAGGTAAATTAAAAAGTGGGGGCAAAAGCAGATAAAAAAACAATAAATACAAGTAATACAAAGGAAATATTCTCAAAGCTCTACGAATATAAAAATGAGAGAAATATTTTTCCGAATTTTTATTAGACAGTAAAATTCTGGTAATTAAAAAACCAGATAGTACAAAAAATAATGAAACGCCAGTTTGTCCGAAAAGAGATATATATTTAAAAAATTGAAATAAATTATCCTTAATTGATAAATGTTGGAAGAAATGAAAAAACATAACCATTAGTACAGCTATTGCTCTAACACCATCTAATTCTTTATAATATTTTAATTTGCCCACTTTAAAATTAATTTGTAATAGTTTTTAACGAATTGATGATGGTATTATAGCTATACTTATTGAGTAATTGATTATGGGTTTCTATAGTTCGAGCCCTATCTACTATATTAAATTGTAATGTTTTATTTAAGACAGCAGTTAATTGATGGATATTTCCAGTAGGAAATGTAAATCCGTTAACGCCTTCAATTACAAGGTCGCTACTGCTACCAGTTGTAGAAGATAAAACCAGTGGCACTCCAAAATTCATTGCTTCATTCGCAGATAAGCCCCAAGTTTCACCTAAACCTGAACACATAACAAAAACATCGGCAATTGCATAGTATTCGTAAATAATAGATTGATTAATAAATCCTGTGAGTATAACTCTATCCTTAATTTGGTAGGTTAAAATAAGCTCTTCCATTGCTTCTCGTAATTTACCATCACCTACCATAATTAAAAATGCGGATGGATCATTTAAAGCAGCAAAAGCATTGATTAAATCTAGGGGTCTTTTTTTATCAATGTACTTTCCTGCATAAAGAATAACTTTAAAATCGATTGGTATTCCAATTTTATGTTTTAATTTATCTTTATTTGAAGATTTAGCGAGCGTTGAAAAAAATTTATTATCAACACAATAAGGAGTAAATAGTAATTGATTTTCGTTTACTCCTAAATAGTTATAAAATTTTTTATTTTCAGATCCTATATATAAAAAGTAGTCGATCCTAGTAAACAATTTTTTTAACAAAAAATGCTTAATCGAAATAACATATTTGTTTTTCAAAAATTCTTGGTGTAAAGGAGTTTCAGCTCTCAAGCAAACTGTATGGTTAAACATACGTGCAAATATCAATGCAATTAAATGAGTAGCGTATCCCCAACCATGAACAATAATTAATGAAGGTGGCTCATTAAATAATTTTTTAAAAACTCCCCAATTCAACAACCCCCAAAATCCATTAAAAATCGAAGGTTTGAATGAATGGTTTTTCAAAAAAACATAGGGGTAACCATCTAATAATGGCGTATCCCACTTAACTGTCACACCAAATTCTTTATCAATCGAACCATTTACTGTTTCATCGGAACAATAAATTACATTTAAATCAATTTTTTTTTCAGAATAAATTAATTTATATAACGGGGTAAAATACTGAATAGGATGTGAGTTGAGGAAAATGAAAGGTTTCATTACTTAGTTTAATAAAATAGATTGTATGATTTTCTCCCATCTTTCACCATATGCATCCCAACTATACTGTGCGGCTTTTTTCCGTGCTGCCCTCCCCATAATTTCAATTTGAGTAGGGTTGTCAATAAAAAAATTGATTGCATTTGTCAAAGCGATTTCGTCTCCAGCTTCAATGATAAAACCCTCTTTACCATTTTCAATAATATCGGGACCTGCAGAAGCGGTTGTAGTAATAACTGGTAATCCGCATGCCATGGCTTCTAATATTACTAAACCAAATCCTTCAAAATAAGTAGGGAAAATAAAAACATCATGTTTAACAAGCAATACGGGTAATTCCGAATGAGGTATCTTGCCTTGTATAGTAATATTTAGATTCGAAAATTTGTCAGTAATGATATTTTTAACATCGTCAGTAATTGAACCGACTAAAGAAAGTTCTAAAGATGATGAATTGATTTTTTTCCAAGTATTTAATAAAAATGGAATGCCTTTTCTAACGTCTACCAAACCGATAAAAATAAATTTTATATTATTATTACTTGAATATGTCTGTTTAAGTGCAAAGTCATCTAAATTTATTCCGTAAGGATTAATAAATATTTTGCTTGGATTAATGCCTTGGTCTATTAGGGTTTGCATTGTGAATTTACTGGCAACTACCAATGCATTTGCATTAATAAATTCTTGTTGTTCTAATTCAATGTATTGAGGTTCTTTTAATTCTATAAACTGTGCCCATTCCGGAAATACTTGAACAAGTGTATTATATATTTTATTTTTTGTGATACTGTGTGCAATTGAAACGTCTAAAATAAAGGGTTTATTTAATTCATTTGCCCGTTTAATTAAAACCAAAGAAGATGTATCAAAACCTATTACAATAGAAGATTTACTTAAAATGTTTTTAGCTATTTTATGTTGAAATATGTTGTTTCTTTCAAAATATATTTTTTCAGAAGCGTTTCCTTTTATTTTAATAAGAGATTTTATTTCATGAAATGGAAATGTTTTTAATTTATTATTGGGAATATGCTGAATAATTCTGTTAGATAATTTCCGATGAAAGAGCGGGAAATATTTTTTAAGTAATAATACAAGCAATGAATTCTCAGCGATTGTATATCCAGTAATAAAATAAAACAATATTTTTTTTCTAAATAACTGTTTGGCAATTTGATGAGAATATTGAGTGCCCGGATGCACTAAAAGCACTTTGGGTATCATATTCTTAATTTACGTTTATATTGAATAAATGAGATTTGTTCGTCCTTATTAATGAAAGCCTGATCGACTATTACAAATCCTAAAAATATAAATATAGCGTTGTAAACATTGAAAGCATATCCGCCAAAGAAAACAAAAAAGCAAAACAAAAATAATTTATCTCTTTTAGTAAAGGACAATTTAATTAAAATAAAAACCATAAGGGTAAATCTAAAAATCAGTAATATAAAGCCTCCTTCTACAACAACTCTTGTTAATTCAGTTTCTAGATAACCTGCTTCAATTACATAAGGAGAGACGCCAAAAAGTTGAGTGGCGCCTTGATAAGTTGAGCCTAATCCAACGCCATAATAAGGATAATTACCTTCAAAATTATAGAGCTGTTCAAAATCCCAAAATATTCTTTTTTGCTCTTCACCCGAAGCCGCGCCATTTTCTCTACGAACCATGAAATTGTCGTAAGCTTTTACAATTTGATCTACTATAGAAAGTTTGCCAGTTATAACGTTGATCATAATCAATAGTAATATTGGCATGAACATACTTTTTACTATATTATGATAATGCACTTCTTTGAATTCGAAAACAACCAAATAAATTAAAAATAAAGTATAAGTAAACGTAGTACCTCTAGAACCACTCATAAAAGATGCCAAAAAACCAAGTGCAATTAAAGTGACGGTGATTCTCGCATTGTATTGTATTTTAATTAGTGCCCATGTAAAAAAAGAATAAAAAATCAGGAAAGCCGTGTATCCACTTAAATAAGAAAAAGTACCAGTAACGCGAACCGAATCTACAACTACTGCAACATCTCCACCTCTTTCAGCGTCGGCATATGCATTTAAAAAATGCTTAGGAGGCAACCCATATTGTATAAATCCTAAAATCAATTCAAGTGCACATAATATTAAAGCTAAATTGATAATTGGTTGAAAACGGATTAAATGACGATTGTAGTAATAATAAAATAAAAGATACCATAAATTAACATGTATAATGATTCCTAATATTCCATGAAAAATGGTTAGATTTCTAAAATTAATTGCACTAAGTAATAAATAAAAAAAATAAAAAGTAAATAGTTTATTGTTAAAAGGTAACATTCCACCTTTTGTGCGTAAAAAAAAGAAAGGGGAAAACAATTGAATACCCATTATTAAATTACCAACAGCACCACTTGATATTACCCATTTTCTAATTGAACCACTTAATACAGTGAATAGAATAATGAATATTAATATTTTTGTTTCTTTATTTAATTTTTCTTTAAACAGATAGGGGGTTTTAAATAATTAATTAGAAAGAAATAACTGTTCATATTTTTTAGAAATTACACTCAATTGAAAAGATGTCAAGTGCTGATCAACTTCCTCTACTTCGGCTGCTGAAAAAGGTTGTTCCATTGCATTTATAATTGCATCACAGAGCGACTGTATTCGCTGATTATCAAATGGGAAACTCATTTTTCCGGCAGCTTCAGACAATCCTCCAGTATTACTATATACAACTCTACAGCCGCAAGCTAAGGCCTCCAGAGCAACTAATCCAAAAGGTTCTTCCCACTTGCTTGGCACTACTAGTACTTTATTTTCATTTAAAATATTAACCAACGATTCTCCTTGAAGTAATCCAATAAACTTCACTTGAGAAGTGATGTTTAATCTTTGTACTTCTTTTTTTAGGTTAAGCGCATCTGGTCCAATTCCCACTATAGATAAATGATAGTTTATGTTTCTAGCAGCAAGTATACTAACAGCATGTAACAATAAATCTATTCCCTTGTCGGATACTAATCTGCCAATAAATAATAATGATTTATTTTTTTCAATGGTTGGTATTAATTTAAATATAGGGTCAACAAAATTATTTATCACCAAACATTTCCCCCAAATACCATTAGCAACAAAATTACTTACCGCTATATTTTTGGAAAAACATGTCAAAAATAATTTAGCGTAACTTATTATCCCCTGTGTATTATAAAGTAAATGATGCACTACCCACCATTTTTTATAACTTAGTAAACCAACAATACTAGTTTTTAAACTAACATTTGCTTCTAAAAAAATATCAGCATGTTTAACTGCTTTATACAAATCAATCAAACTGAATCTTCTAATAACTTTATAAGGTAAAGAGGCATCCTTAGATGAGTCGTTGTTATTTGTAAATACAATTACTTCATTTAGTTTACTCCATTCTAATGCCAATCCACTCATTATTTTTTCTAACCCACCCACTGCGGGAAAAAAAGTTAATGATACAACTACAATTTTCACTTTAAAAACAATTTAATGGAGTGAAGAATGGATTGATGTAAAAAAAATATTAAATAGCTTTTTGTTATACTCATCAATTATTTTATGTTCATCATTAATACAATTGAGTATGCAAGCAGGAAAACTAAATATATTATTGGGCAATTGTATGTTTGCTATTAATGTTTTATTTAAAATTGTGTTAGAAACAGAAAGTATATTCAATCCATGCGCCATCATTGCCGCAATGCCACCACTTTTACCCCAAAATTGGGGCATATAAGTTGTTAGTCCTAGATGTACTGATTGAAACAAGTATGAGACATGTGCTTCAGATAAAACTCCAGTAAATTGACAACTAAATTTGTTCGGATTAATTTCATGAAGTTTCTGAAAAATTGTAAAAACGGATTGAAATTTTCCAATACAAATAAAATAAAATGATTTTTTGAATAGTTCAGATTGTTTTTGGAAATAGTTAATAACTTCAACTGAATCATATACAAATCCCGAACTTCCAAAAACCGCTACATTAATTATTTCTGTTGAATCTTTTGAAATATTTAAACTGGCAACAAATTGATCTACATTTAAATCTAATGGAGCTAGTTCTATATTAGAAAATACAGGTATTACAGTAGAATTGATGTTTTTTTGAGTTAATAATCGCTGCCAAATTTCTGAATTTACGATGATATTTTTAGGTTGAATTTTTTTAATTAAATACTTAGTGAACAATTGATGTAGTTGACCAATTAGTTTATTTTTAAAAGTATCAATCGGAAGATTTCCAGGCCATAATTCGTGAAAAATCACAATAAAAGGAATTGCTTTAAATTGATCTTTTAAAAGTTTTATTAAATAAAATGGCACTCCATATTTATGAAAACCATAAGAAACATAATTTAATATGATTAGATTCGGTTGAAATTTATTATTAACTTGCTCAATAATGTTTTTTTTGGTAGATATTTTTTGATTTTTATTAATTCTGACAAGATTTGATTCGTGTATTATTTCTTTACAAAAATTATCATTTACTGCTAATGTAAAAGTTTTACAATTAGATTGTTGCAGATACTTGTTTAATAAATTAGTATAATCACTAACCCCACATTTATGTGGTTCTAAATTTGGAGAAATTAATAATATACGATTAGATGAATTCAATTAGAATATTAATTTTTCTTTAAAAATGACAATACAACTTGCGGTATTAATCTATTAAATGCTTTGTAACGAAATAAGATGAGTGGAGAATAAAAATGTTTTACAAATATTGTATGTGAAAAAGATAAAATATCTGAAATATCTTTATTCTTGATTAATTCTTTAAAGTGAATTTTTCGATTGGCGTGTTGAAGACAATACATTTTAATTAAAAAAGTGTCATTAGAATGAGTATACAAATAACTTAACACAGCAATTGAAGAATTAAGTAATCGATTATTTTTAATACTAATTTTATCAATTGACACAGCTGAAGAATAATTATTTCCATGAACACACCATGAAGAAAGTGGCTTTTCTACAAAATAACTATTGCCAAAAGGCAAAGTAGCTAACAACAAAAACTCATCGATATACATATCAACACCTGTGGGTATTGATATTTTTTTAAGTACACTTGCTTTAGCCGAAAATGTTGAACCGCCACCATATAAAATATTGTTAGTATAAAAATAATGCAATAATTTATTGCCATTTGTTTCTTTATTTAGAATGTTCAATGGCAGATTTTCTGTGGTTGTTTTTTTAGTATCTTCAAAACAAATTAAAGCTGGTGAAGAAACATGAACTATTGATGGTGATTGTTTGAAAATAGAAACAGAAGTACTTATTTTATTACTTAAATAATAATCATCTGCATCTAAATTAAATATATACTCACCAGCAGAATAATTTATTGCTACTTGTGTTGCTTTGGCTTTTCCTTCATTGTCTTGATATATGTATTTAATTGAATTATTATTGATATAATTTAAAAGTAAAGTTTTAGTATTATCAGTAGAACCATCATCTATAACAATAATTTCAATACAATCTTGAGGGTAGTCTTGTTGCAATACACTTTCTATAGCTCTAACTATAAAATGAGCATAGTTATATGTTGGAATAATTATAGTAACAAGAGGGTATATAATTAGCTATTTTTTTTAGTTAATACTACAGCAATCGAATCACCCTGTTGTTCTTTGTTTACTTTGATTGCTAAGGACTCGAAATTTTTTATTTCGACTGAAGTGAACAAAGATTGATTGCCCGTAAAGTATGAGTTATTATCTCCCTTCAATGAAATATTATTCATATATTGCTCGCTACCTAAAAATTGAAAAGCGGTTGATTCGTAACTAACGGAAGCAACTTCAAAGCCATTATTTTCTGCTAAAATGGTTAAACTTTTTATTGAATGTAGGAATATATGTCTGGGAGCATCTAATTGAACCCAATTTGTTCCATACTTTTTCCAAGCGTAAGAGGAAACTGTTGGAATTCTAATAATGCATTTACCATCTTCGTTTAATAAATCAAACGCTTTTTGAAGATGTACTTGTGGATCAGTCAAATGTTCGAAGGAATGGTTGTACATAATTTTATCCCACCCCTTTGTTGTTAAACTATGAAAATCTCCTTTACTTATTTTCAATCCATTCGCATAACTTATATCTTCTTTTAAAAATGGATCAATCCCTTCAATTTTTTTAAAACCCGCATTAAAAAAAACATATGGTATAATTCCAGCACCACTCCCTACATCAAGAATTTTATCATTTATCTTAAAAGCAACCTTTCTGAAATTAGGCATTTCAATGCTTTTATTTGGATATAATAGTTGAATAATTCTTCCTAACAATCCAGCACCTGTAATTAAAAAATAATCTCGTTTTGATTTTAAATAGGATTTGATTTTCCCCTGAAAATGAATTGCTGGAGAATCATCTAAGCTATAATAATTTGATGGATAATACATTGCAAGATTATTGGGTATGTCTATTAATTGAAGACAACCGCAATTGCTACACTCCATATATCTAAATTCATCACGATATCCTAACATCATTTCTTTAACAAAAAATTGTTTTGTTAAAGGGGTATTACAAATTTTACAAATTATAGAATTCAATTTTTATTAATTAAGTATGGTCAATAATTATTTCGAATTAAAAAATTTTTTACAAATCAGCCATAAATTGATTTGCGACTGCAACAGTTGACTTGGATTTAACCCAATTAAATGTATTAGTTAATAATACTTGATATTGGTCATCACTTAAACAATCAATTTGTGAAATCAAATGTTCTTTATTATTATAAATAATACAGTTTGTATCATTTAAACCAAAAGGAGCACATTCGAAGTATTTTTTATTCAAATCTTTAAAACACAAAACTGCACCATTTGCAGCATATTCGTAATGTCTTAAACAATCCCAACCGGCTCTTTTTGTAGTAACTCCAAATTTACTAATTTGAATATCTTTATAATATTCATCTTCTTCGGTATAATAATAATTGGATGTATTCAATTGCAAGTATACAGAAGATTGATTGATATTTTTGAGCTCTTCGTCAACTATAATATTAGTAAATAATTTAACTTTTTCAGAAATATTAGATAACCTAATTTTTTCATCAGGAATAGAAAAACTTATCGGAAATAATTTATTTTTATTAAAAATGTGAGATAAGATATTCGAGACAAATAAAGGCAATCCGAATTTATCTTGATTGCTAATTGATATTTCTCTTTTAAAATATTTAGTTTTTGATGAAATGCCATTTATTAAATTCAATAAATTAATTTTAATATCTGATTTAAAATTATTGAAAGGAAATACTCTTAAACTATCACTTGGGTCAATTATAATTATTTTTTCAGGAGGTATTATTTTTGAGAGCCGCATGTAGGTTGGCCAACAATTCCAAATGTCAGCTATTATATAATAATCGAATTCTTTAATATTTTTATGCCATATAAAAAAACGGTCTTCCATCAACTCAGGCATCTCATCTAATAAACCATATAAAGAGAAAGCGTTTCCTCTGATTTTATTTTTCGTGCCTAATGTCATTGATTTATACATACAATCAAATCTTGGAAGATCCAGGCAATCCCTACCTAATATAGTTCTTAGGCCATGAAATAAACCGGCGCATAAATAATCAGGAATATTATCGTGAATAAAAAGAACTTTCATTTAGATTTTTCCTTTTGATACGTAATATACATTTAATGGCACTCCATATAAAATCCAGGCTAATGATACTATACTACTTTTAATTCTTCCAGACAATATGTGTTTTATAAAAACAATAAAATGAAACTTCCATTGACTTATAAAAAATAGCTTAAGAGAACTATTGATATTTTTCTTTACAAAAATTGAATAATTTTTGGAAGCATTTTTAATTTTTTTAATTCGTTGTATTACAGTGAAAAACCTAACCGGGTGAATAACTTTACATTCAGGCAAAAACATAATAGGAGCAACTGTATTTTTTTCAATGTTAATTTTCATTTGCTGGTCTTCTTGAGCTGCTTCTAAATAATCTTCATCAAATCCACCAATTCGTGTAAATAATGTTTTTTTTATACAAATATTAGCACTCCAAAAACAAGCACCATCAATATTTACAGGACATTCTGCCATGTCGTTATTAATCAATTGCCAATTATCCGGATAGATAGATCCCTCAAATGCTTCTACTTCAGTATACTTGTTTATAGCCTTCGTGTATTCAACTAATAAATTGCTATCTGGCAATACATCATCATCAAGAAACACAAACCAATTACTTTTTGCATGATGCGCTCCATTATTTCGATTTGCAGCAGGGCCTCTCATTGGGCCTTTATACCAATGAATCCAAGAGTAAGTGTTTTTGACTAATTGCTCGGTTTCGGAATCGGCGCTATCATCTGATACAATTACTTCATAATCTACTTCCGGAAATTGTTGAATAGTATGATGCAATAAGTTCAAACACTTATTTAACATTTCAGGCCTATTGCAAGTTGGTATTATAACTGATAAAAACATATAGTATACTTTCTTGCTCTAGTTTGATTGATGATTAATTATGGAAGATAATTGAGTTCCAAAAATATCACCAGAAAATTTATATTGATACCTGTCAAAGAATACTTTCTTGTCGTTTTGGAGTTTTGAAGGATTTAAAATGATGTGGTTAAATTTATTAATGAAATCAATATCATTAGTTACACTAAAAAGATAATCATTGTCTCCCACTATTTCATCGAAAGGGCTGCTATTGGGTGCTAAAACCGCTAATCCTCTACTCATGGCTTCGATTTGTACATAGCCCCAATCGTCTACTGAAGAAGCAAATATCATTAAATCATTTTTAGCCAGCTCATTTAAAGCATCTTTTCTGTCTAATTTGCCTAAAAATTTAATTGGCATATTTAATTGTTCGAGTGTTGACTTATACAAGTTCGTATATTCTCCAATTAATGTTATTTCAATTAAACTATAACAAGTTTTAATTTTTTTTATTTGTTCAATTACCCACACCAAACGTTTTCTTTTCTCTTCAACGTGTAATGCCATCATAACAATTTTAACTTTATTATTCATTGGCGTTATAGGGTTTATATTGAAACTATTAAAAACCCCTGGATATACAGTATAAATACTATTGGTAGTTAACTGTTGAATATTTTGAGTTAATTTTTCAGATACTGCAAATACACCTGAAGCATTTTGATAAGAAAATATATCGGATTTATACCAATATATAGCTTGCAATAATGCGTTTACTTTTTGATTGAAACTTATTGAAGTTGTTATTGCATTTTTTAAGTAATTAATTAAATAAGGTGGGTTTGCCCAAGCAACAATATACTGCTTTACTGAAATAAATTTATTGAACAAATTACTCTGATTTAACAAAAATGCATCTACTGAATTAATACCCATTGAACTCAACTGAATTGTTAGGTTTTGTAAAAATGAGTCAGTTGGATGATAAAATGGTATTAAATAAAAATTGTTTTTTAGTTTATTGAAAATTTTTTGAATAATTGATTTATTAGAATTATTAGGATATTCATAATCAACAATTGTAATATTAGTAACTTGAAGATCTAACAATTCAATGCTTTTATGTTTCACCAAAATAACATTATAGTCTTTTGATGCTAGAGCTTTAGCTGCCTCTATACACCAAGTAGCCATCCCATTATTATTGTACAAATAACCTATTACAACTGTATTCATTAACAAATAAAATACTTCAAATTAATTAATCATTAAATTATTAATCATCATTGAATAACCTTCTTTTAAATTGTCCCAAGAATATTTATTATATGCAAATTGTTTCATTTGCTGACGATCAAAAGCTAAAATATTACTGAAATAAGTTGCAATCGAATTAGCTAAAGCACTTTCTACTGTAGCATCTACATAAAAACCGAATTTTTCGAGTGTTTCTCTTGTTACAGGATAATCATGTACAAAACAAGGCAAACCAAAACTCATTGCTTCTGGTAATACCCTAGGTAATCCTTCTGACAATGAGGCTAATACAAAAACATCTGCTATATTATAATAATCAGGCATTTCTACATTACTAACTGTAGAAATGATACATCTGTTTCCTAGTAACCTATTGGCCATTTCTTGTATAAATGGAGTATCTGAAGTATACTGACCTAAAATAATTAAATAATACTCATCCGATAACAATGCTACTTCATTAATTAAGTAGTCCATCCGTTTATGGCTCTTATTAACAGCACCTGCAGATAGGATTATTTTTTTTTCTAATGGTATATTCAACTTTAATTTAATTGCTGTTGATTCGTTTTTTGGAGCAATTAATTGACTGTAAGCAAATTTAATTCCATAAGGAATTAACGTTTGCATTTCTAACGAAGTACCACCATTTAATGCTCTAGCTAAATGCGTTGGTAAGTGCTGCTGAATATGATCTGTTCGAGTAAAAGGAGGTCCATTGGGTGCACCATTAGAAAACAACAACTTGTATTTGAATTTTAAGAATTTTCTTAAATGCCACAAAAATGTTCCTAAATTAAAATCTGAATAAAAAATTATTTTGGGTTTATAAATAATCAAGAAGGGAATAAGTGTAATAAAGAAACTAAACTGTTCAATCAAATAAGGTTCTTTATTAATTAATTTGCCTAATAATTTAGTGAATAAACTGTTTCTACGTAAACAGAAAGCTGTTTTATTTTTATTGGTTGTTGGTCCTACCCCTTTTATAAGTAATAAATTAAAAGAAGAATTATCCTTTAATGTATCAAAGCATTCCTGAGTAAAAGATTCATAGCCCCTATTTACGTGACCTAAGCCCGGACAAATAATAAATACATTATTTTGAATATTCATCATTTATATTATAAAGCCAGAATATTTGTAACAAAATATTCAGCTGCATTATTGGGGAATTTATCGTTAATTGTTTTTTGAGCAGACAATGCAATTGAGTGCCAATTTGCTTGTTCATTCCAAGCTTTTTCCATCGCTAAATCAAACTCCTCAAATGTTGGACCTGGTGATTTAAATCCATTAATACCGTCCTGTATATATTCAATAGAACTTGCGACATTAGTAGTGACAACAATTCTTCCTGATTTCATCGCTTCTATTACAGACAATGACATGCCCTCATAGGTACTTGGTAATAATAGTACATGATTCTCATTCCATAATTCTTCAATATCATTTACATACCCTTTAAAAGATACCCGACTATTTAATTCATACATATCAACAAGTCTTCTCAAAGAAACCTCATGTTCTCCCTTTCCATAAAAATTTAGTGTCCAAGATCTATTTAACCATTTATTTTGGCTTAATATTTCTAGGATAAGGTCTTGTCGTTTATGCTCAATACCCATTCTACCGACACAAGCAAAATTTACAGTTGTAATTTTTTTATCTAATATTGTATTGGCTGGTCCTTTAACTTTAATAGGATTAAAATGTTTTTTTGTATTCGTTAGTTTTACACCTAATTGCTTTTCGGTAGTGATTTTGTTTTTCTCGCAAAGGAAACAAACAGTATTGGCATTAAGGTAACATTGAAGCATTGCTTCATCATAACAATGCCATAAATAGTCGTCCGCTAACTGAATATCTAAAATGTAAGGGATTTTATTGGTTATTACCCATTTTAAAATATCAGCACCACGAGGTGCCATATTAGTATGTATTACTAAATCTGGCTTAATTTTTTTGTATGCAGTTGTAATTTGTTTTTGAAAAATATCACCTAAAAACCTATTCAGGTTTTTTCTAAATTTAGAACGAATTGTCTGATGTTTTGGAATAGTAACCAATTGTATACCTGAAGCAATCAGTTTAATTAGTTCCTCGCTTTTATTGTTCCCCCAATCATAAAATATTACAGAAACATTATACCCCTTTGAAAGTAATAAAAGCGCTGCTTGACTCCATAAGTCTTCACTACCACCCCAAGGCGAATTAGCATTTAAAGAAACAAAACAAATATTTTTCATCAGCAGTGAATAGCAATTATTTTATATGAATTGCTGCAAAAAAGAATAAAGTTCGGGTTGGACGATTTTCTTCGAAAATTTTTCATTTAAAATACGAATGCCATTGCCAATTTTTTCCTTCCTTAAATCAGGATTACTTATAATGTATTGAATATTATTTTCTAGCGTCATTTCATTATTTTCATTCCACACAAATCCACAATTCCATTTTTGAATAAACAAATTAGAAGCACCTATAGAAGGTCCAACTGATAATATAGAAACTTGAAAATTCAGGTAATCCGTAATTTTGGTTTGTACAGAAGAGTTTGTGAATTTTTCATGTTCTTTTAAAAAAGAAGAAGCTACTATCAATAAATCATAATTACGTAAGCACTCAAACAATTGATCATAATCTACAAAACCTTTATAAGATAGGCCTAGATAATTGAAGTCCGATTGATTAATTTCCCAAATTTGAGGTTTTGTATATATATCAAATTCAATCTTCTGATTTCCCGCTAAATATATATTCTCAATAGCTTTGGCTACCATAGTTAATGCATCTTTATGCATTGGCCAAATAGAACCAGCATAGGCTACTTTAAATATTGCATTTGTTTTATCGGTTAATTCATTTGTCGAATGATTGATAACATCAACCGGATTATGAACAATAATAGTTGGCTTTTTTGGTAATTTATATCGCTCAATTAACTTTTCATTTAAATACTCACTGATCATCAACCTGCCTGATGCGGTGTTAAGTGACCAACTTACATATTCCTGTGCATTACCAATTAGCCAATTCAATTTATTTTCTCCCATCCAATCATCCATATAATAGGTAACCAACTGATATTTTTTTCGGTTAGCAATTTTTTTAGCAATTTGGAGCTTTTCGATGTTTGAAGTGCAAATAAACAAAACACCTGTTGTTGGTAATGATTCAAGATTTATAAAAAAGATTTCAAATAATTCTCTGATAAATAAATCGATTTGTTTTAAATAAGCATTGAAAAATGAAAATGGTTTTCTTTTGAATTGTAAGGATTTATATGTTGAGGATACAACATTTGTTTTTAAGCTAGATACAGCTATTTCATTCAACTGATTTATATCACATAAAGCAAATAGCTTTTCAGCTGGATAATTTTCAAATAAATTATACAAGGTTTGACTAATTCCTCCCAGATTTTTAGAAGGGACGCCGTCAACTAAAATCAAGTTAGGCAATTGACTGTATGGTATTTTTTCGGACAACTAAAGCTCTTTTAAAATAAATTGTAGAATTTGTTTATTGATCCTCTTCCATCAAATAATATTCTTGCGTTATTCTGTCAAAATAAAAATAGTCTTTTGTTTTGATAAAGATTTCATATAAGTCCTTGTATCCGAACCAGAACATTAATCGGATAAATTTAAGTCTTTGAATAATTTTCCAACCAATACTTTTTTGTTTCTTTACAATTTTAGCTTCTTCCGCATTTTCAGGAATATATTTTTTCAAAACTTCTTTTGCTTCTGCATGGTACTTATCAAATTGTTCGAGGGTTTTTTGGTTAGCACTTCTGTATCTAAAACTACCTAAAATAGCAGAAATAGAATAAAAGTTTGCATGTTTAAAAAATCTACTCCATAATTCCATATCACCAGCCAAACTCAAATTAACCGCCATCGAAGATCCTGCTTTTTCCCAGAGTGACCTAGTCCAGAATGTACCCTCTTGTTGAATGAATTGATAATTACCAGTTAGGTAATGGTACTTAGTCCAATTAATTCTTGAGCCGATGTAAAATATTTGACCATGTTCTGAAATACAATTGGGATTACCGCTTAACCAATCAATTTGTTTATATCTGCTAAATATAGAAGCAGCTGTAAATAAAGAGTATTTTTGTAATAAATCATCGGAGTTTATATAGGTCATTATTTCACCTGTACTTTTCTCGAACCCCTTTTGAATAGCATCATACATTCCATTATCGGGTTCACTAACCCAATAAGTTAGTTGATTGGCATATTTTTTAATAATATCAACCGATCCATCTGTACTGCCGCCATCGATAATTATATACTCTAAATTTGGATAGTTTTGAGAAAGAACTGAAAGTATTGTTTCCTCAATAAATTTTTCTTGATTAAAATTTGGGGTAACAATAGATATTTTGGGGAATTGATTATTCATGTATACTGTGTGATATATTTATATTTATTTACTATTTTTTCGTAAGAATTTGCAAGTTTAAAGTCCACATTTTTCCATAATAGATACAAGCGAAGAAAATAATATTTTCTATTAAAGTTTTGCGTTTTTAAAAAACTCAATAGTATCCTGTATATAGATTCTTTGGTGATTTCCCATTTTACATTTTTTGGTTGATTAATGTAATCGATATAATCCCAATAATATTTAATTAGATCATACGATTTTTTATGTCCTTGAATTAAATTTTTGAAATAAGTTTTGGTAAGACGTTCTGCTGATATAAAATGATGGTAGAACAATTTTTCGTCATAGTACAATGTATATCCAAGCAGAATAATTCTTGCACATAGTTCAGCATCTTCCCCCGAACTAAGCTCTTCGCCTTTTCGTCCAATTAACAATGAGGGGTTTTTTTTATGAACTAGTGAGTAAAGATTTTTTCTGATTACCATTCCAGCACCCCAAAGAAATTTTCTTGAAGTAGCATCACCCGAACTATTACATTGTTTCCCTACTGCATAAGAATTACTAACGGCATTAAACCATTTAGGTAAGGTTGTATTTGAGTCTGTAGATGCTTCGGACTGACCGCCAATAATTCCAATTTTAGGGTTATTAGTCAATAGTTCATAAGCAATAGATACATAGTTTTCGCACAACCAATTGTCATCATCACAAAACAATAAATAATCGTATGTCGATTCTTTAACTCCTCTATTTCTAGCTGCAGCAAGACCTTGAACACTTTCAGTTACTACTTGAAAATTAGCAGTTGTTGTGTATTTATTCCATTCGTTGTATGCAGTTGTAATAGTATTGTCAGTAGAATTGTTGTCAACTACAATTATTTCCCAATTAATAAATGATGTTATTTTTTGTTTGGCAATGTGATAGAGTGTATTTGCTAATCTTTTTTCACTATTGAAACAACAAATAATTATAGAAACGCCTGTCAATTTATTTTTAATTTATTTCTCCTATTTAGATTAAATTTTAAGTAATCACTTTTGATCTACTATTATGATTTAAGCTGTTTTACTTTGTTTTTTATCTTATTAATAAATACTTTTAATACAGTTTTGAAAATAAAAAGCGTGTTTTTTGAATTTAAATTATTTTCTTCAATTTGATGTAATAATTGATTTATTGCTAGCTGAGACTTGTCTGCTTCCCAAGATTTTGCCCAATAATGAATTCCATAAGTAGTCTCAGAAACGCAAGCATATACAAATGGTTTATTCCATGGATATGGGTAAAAATATTCTTCTGGAAATATTGTAATATCTTGAATGATTTGCTGGCTAGCATTTTCTAATCCATAATTTTTTAATACTTCTGTTGCTAAGACAGGGCCCGATAAATTAGATTGTTCTAATCCATCAAAATGTTTGAGCAGATATTCCATACAATCCTTAAAAAACAAATGATTTTTAACACCCCCAAGCACTGCACTATTCACCAAGGGGTCATTGTTTTCATACCCTAAAAACACTTGAACTGAATCTAAAAAATCAAATGATTTTATTGCTTCAAAATCTGTATCAAAATAAATACCACCATATTCAAGTAATGCATGCAGTCTAATAAAATTTGATACATTTGACCAGTTTTTACTTTCATATGCAGCACTAACATATTTCACTTCAATTGGAATATTGCTGTTATTCCATTCCATTAATTCAAAATCAGGAAAATACTTTTTCCAACTATTTATACAAGCCAGTGCTAGGTCGTCTTTTTCTTTATTTCCAACCCACACGTAATGAATTATTTTAGGTATCATTTATTGTCTTTTAGCTGACGAGAATTTATTTGCATTAAATATACCATAATCAAGCTGCTGGAAGTTGTTGGCATAAATATCAGAAACTTGAAAGCTACAAATGCTTTCATTCCATGTCCATATATCATCAACAGTTCTAACACCTATACCAATTTGATAAATTCCGGAACGCAAAGTATTGTTATGTATTGTAAATGAACAGGAAAAAGTACCTATCGAAGTTTCATAAGAATCGTAATCACTAATTGAAAATAAACGTACATTTTCTTTAAATAAAGCTAAACAAATTCTTATAGGAGGGGTGTTATTATTTGCATTAATTATAAGTTTACATTCTATTTTTTCAGTAGGATGTACCATCAGCTCATTGCTAAAGGGATTGGTATCATTAATTGTAAATTCATTAAATTGAAGATAATTATTTAACAATCCTTCAAACTTAACTTCATTGATTTGTTGAATGGATGAATTTTGTTGATAATATTTATTGATTACAACTGAGGTTTTATTTATTTCAACAACTTTTCCATTAGCGAGTAATAGAGAGTTGTCGCACAATTGATTAATAGCCGTTAAATTATGACTAACAAAAAGCACTGTTCGTCCATCATTTAGACTAACATCTTTCATTTTATTCAAGCATTTTTTTTGGAATTCCATATCCCCTACTGCTAATACCTCATCAAGAATTAATATCTCAGATTCTAAGTGAGCAGCTACAGCAAATGCTAAACGCACATACATTCCACTGCTATAACGTTTAACAGGAGTGTCGATATAACGTTCTACACCGCTAAAATCAACTATTTGGTCGAATTTAGATTGAATCTCACGTTTGGTCATTCCCAATATAGCGCCATTCAAAAAGATATTTTCTCTTCCGGATAAATCCGGATGAAACCCTGTACCTACTTCTAGTAAGGAAGCTATTTTTCCTTTGATTTTTATATTACCCTTTGTTGGTGCTGTAGTTTTAGATAATATTTTAAGTAAAGTGCTTTTTCCAGCGCCATTTCTTCCAATGATGCCCATTACTTCTCCCTTTTGTACTTCAAAATTTATATCAGTTAGTGCCCAAACATAGTCACTCTCACCTTTTTTACTCCTATCGTTGGTTTCTCCAATTTTTAAATACGGATCTTCAACTCCTTTTAGCCTTGCCCACCAACGATTTAAATCATGGCCAATGGTGCCAGTGCCTATTTGGCCTAATCGATATTGTTTAGACAGGTTTTCTACTTTAATAACAGCGCTCATTGAGGTGAGAGGATTTGGTAAACTGAAAGAGAATCAGTTGTTAATTAAGAATATAGCAATAATGAATGTTTACAGAAAATAGAAATAAACTATACAGTATCCATAAAATTTTTTTCAGTTTTATTAAAAACGATGATTCCTAAAAACAAGGTTATCACAATTATAATACAACTATAAAGTAAAGAATTGTATTGAAAGTTAATGTTGCCAAAAACTGCAAATCTAAACCCCTCAACAATGGATGTTAACGGATTATAATTTATTAAATAAGCATACTTTGTTTTAGCCATCAAGTAAGAAAGCGGATAGGCAATTGGTGTTGCATACATTAGTAATTGCAAACCAAACCCAATTAAAACTGTAAGATCTCTATACTTAGTTGTCAAAGAAGATATTAGTAAACCCAAACCCAAACTTAGTGCTGCTACCATAAATAGAATCAATGGAATCAATAGCCAAGACCAACTAAAATAATTTTTACCTAAAGTGATCCAGTAATAAATTAATACAGAAAACAATAATAAAAATTGAATTGCAAACTTTATTAAATTAGAAATAATCACCGAAAGGGGTATAACTAAACGGGGAAAGTATACTTTACCAAATATACTAGCATTACTAACAAAAGTGCTTGATGTGCCATTTAAACAAGCTAAAAAATAATTCCAAATTGTTATACCACTCATATAAAATGGTATTGCTAAAATGCCATCAGTAGAGATATTGGCGATTTTATTGAATAAAATTAAAAATATAATTGTAGTTAATACCGGTTGTATAAAATGCCAAAGAGGTCCTAAAATAGTTTGCTTATAAGTTGCAATAAAATCGCGCTTAACAAACAATATCAGCAAATCTCTATATTGCCAAACATCTTTTAAGCCGAAATGTAATAAACCGTTTTTTGCGCCAATTACTTCGGTCCAATTTTCATTAATTTCATTAGTGACTAACTTTTCCATAACGTCTTCCACCATTTATTTTTTGGCACATCAAAATAAGGGTTAGTATCTCCATAATATTTACCATAACCGCCATTTCCATATGCTTTGCCGTATCCGTAATAATTGTTCCTTACACTTTCGTTAATATCATTTACTACAATTACTAAATTTTTGAATTTTCCGGTTTCTTTTAATTCGGCAATAAAGTCTAATTGTTTTTTTATACTATACCGTTGTCTTACAATAAACACGGTAGCATCTGAAAATTTATCCAATGCAAACGCGTCGCCTACAAGTCCAACTGGTGAAGAGTCAAGTACAATATAATCGTATTTTTCTTTTAAATTCTTGAACAACAATTCCATCCGTTCACCAATCATTAACTCAGCAGGATTTGGCGGCAATGGTCCTGTTTTAAATACATGTAACTTAGGAAAGCCACTAATAGTATAAAATAAATTATCGAGGTTGTCTTCTTGGCCAACTAAAAAATTGGTTATACCTCTATTGAATTTTTCATTTTCAATACTATTTATACTTTTTAATTTACGTAAATCGAATTCTAGCAGTGCAACTTTTTTATCAGTTAATTCCATCACACCAGCCAAATTGGTACTTACAAACGACTTGCCTTCTCCACTAATAGTAGAGCAAACTAAAAATACTTTTGTTTTATTGTCTGATGTGGCGGGTATTAAAAATTGAAGGTTACTTCGTAATATTCGAAACTGTTCTGCAATAACAGACCTTGTTTTTTTAATGACCAAATCATCTTGTCCATCATAGTGGCTTATTTCTGCAACAATAGGGGCACCCGTTTTGGCAACAATTTCTTTTTTAGAAATTATTTTATCATTCAATAAGTCTGCTAAATAAATGATGGCGATAGGAACAACCAATCCCAATAACATTGCAAAAGTTTTTAAGCGGCTCTCCTGTGGCTCAATAGGTGTTAAGGAAAATCCGGCCTTGTCAATTGCGGCATAATTCGACTTACTTGAAATACTGGCAATTGCAGTTTCCTCTCTTTTCTGTAATAAATATAAATACAAACGTTCTTTAAGATCTTTCTGTTTTTTCAATTCCATTTCTGTAGAAATCTTCTGTGGAATTTTTTCTAACTTAGAAGTATATTGATTGTTTTTATCTTTATAGAGCTTAACTTTTAGTGCATTTGTTTTTTTATAAAATTCAAGGCTTTGTAAAATTTTATTTCGAGTGCTTTCTAAATTATTTTCAATGGCCGACATGATATAATTGTCTTCCGTGTTTTCAAAAGCAGCTTTTTCCCATTCACTCATTAATGAATTGTATTTCGTAATGTTTTCTGAAACCAATGGGTCGGCAACGCCAAAAGTAGAAAATATTTTCTTGTATTTATTTTGATCATCTTTTACAAAATCTATCAAAATTCTTACTGCAGATGTATCAAAAAATATTTGATCTAGTTGTGATTCTGCATCACCAAATTTTTCTTTATAGTAAGATAATTCAGATTCTGCATCTAAGAAACGAATGTCGTTTTTGGCCAACTTATTGCTGTCAATACTTTTAATATCTGCAGAAACTATTCTCAATCGTTCATCAATAAACTTCAATGTACTTATTGAGATTTCTCTTTTAAGTTCTACATCCTGTTCAGTAAATTCCGATCCTATTAAATCTAAAATTTCAGCACCACGCTTTGGATTAGAAGAAGTATAAGTTAATGCAATAATGGTTGTTTTGATACTAAAGCTCCTAACAGAAAGTGAGGCCATAACATCATAAACTGTATTAGGTATAGAATTCCACTGTAAAATATATGGATCATCATTGGTTGTGTGAAAATTAGATTCTGCATTTTTTTGAAGGCATATTTTACCAACAGGCAAAGTAATTGTGTCGCCCCAATTAAAAGCCCTTGTTTGCATTTTATCAAACTTAACTTCCCCGCCCGTATTTGTTAACTTATTAATTTTTACTTCCCAAAAAAAAGATGAGTCTCTTATAGAAATAATGGAAGCATCAAATGGCATGTTTTTATACAACTCCATTCGTCTAATAGTTCCTTCCTGAAAATAACGAACATTAAAGCCACCTTTTTTTACCGCTCTATTTATTAACTTCTGAGAGCGAAGCAATTGTAATTCATTATCTATATTAATAGTACGCTTAGCATTTAAGGCTAATTCTAACATATCTCCATTAGAGGGCCCACTGGCCGATGCATCTGAACCTGCCACTAATATTTGTGAGTTAGATTGAAATACCCTATCAGCATAACGTAAATATATATTTACCACCCCCAAACTCATCACCATACTTAACACAAAAAGTGGCAAGTAAATAATATATTTTAATACCACATCTCGCAACCCAGGATTATTCCCGCCAAGCTGATGTATATCTGGATTTTGAATTGAGTTTTTTTGCTGCATTTTTGTTATTTTGTTAATGTTGTTACTAAAAGAACAACACCAACTCCTACATTAATAAAGCTTAAATATTTTAGAACAATATTTGAGCGTTGGTTTAATTCATTCATTGCTTTATCACGATATTTACTGTCTTTTGCTCTTACATATAAAATATCGTTTTGCTGTAGTTGAAATACCGGTGAATTATAAAATGAAACATTGGACAAATCAACATGAAAAGTTTTTCGTAGACCGGCTTCTTCCCTGATGATCAATAAATCATTCATAATTCCATCATCGGTAATGCCATTACCAGAAGACAATGCATCGAGTAAGGTGATTTTTTCTGTGTTAAATTGCTTTACACCCGGATTTCTAAACTCACCAAACAGGGAAATACTTACTGTTTGTAATTGAACATTTACTTTTATATCTTTTACATATGTAGCCCACTTATTTTGTAAAAATGCCTTCAATTCTTTTGTAGTCATGCCCTCAACTGTTTGGGAGCCTATTTTGGGGAAATCAATCTGGCCAAAATTATCTACAACATACATACCCACTCCCTTACCAGTGCTACCTAAATTTAATATAGAAGTTTGTTCTTGGTTATTACTTGCTAAGGTTATCAGGTTAACCTGTACTATGTCTCCCGATTTTAATTTAAAGTCTTTGTATTGATAATTTGATACAGTACTATCAAAGCCTGATTGGAATAGCTCCATTTCTCGTTGAAATTTTTTTACATTCAAACAAGATGTTAAAATTAAAGGAAAAACGAATAGGATAAAAATTAAGCGTTTCATACGGTTAAGGTTAAAGCGCTGCCACCTCAGTCACATTGATTGAGCACAGGATACTAGATGAATATACAATTATAGTTATATATATTTCTCGACCGGCAAAGATAAGTTTTGTTGGCGGTTAAATAAATAGATTTATTAATGTTTGTCATTGTTTTTAATGCTGCTTTAATAATATAAATTTAAATAATTAGAACTGCATTATTAGATTTATCTTTAAGCCTAACAAATTGCATTATGGAAAATCGTTATTATTCCTTAGATGTTTTTAGAGGCGCCACTGTTGCGCTAATGATTTTAGTAAATAATCCTGGGAGTTGGGTGTTTATGTATCCCCCTGTTAAACATGCAGTTTGGCATGGATTAACCCCTACAGATTTGGTATTCCCCTTCTTTTTGTTTGCTGTAGGCAATGCAATGTCATTTGTTATGCCTCGCTTTGAAAAGGGTAGACCAGCAGATTTTTGGAAAAAAGTGGTTAAAAGAACCTTGCTCATTTTTGCTATCGGGTTATTTTTAAATTGGAGTCCTTTTGTAAAATATTCTGGGGAAGAGTTGGTTGTTAAAGGATGGGATCAGGTGAGAATTTTTGGTGTATTGCAACGCATTGCCATCTGCTATTTTGCGGCATCTGTTATTGTTTATTATGGCAAAACCAAATGGGCATTCATCAGCGGGATGGCCATTTTACTTTTATATTGGTTTATATGCTATGCTGCCGGACAAACAGGTGATCCCTATAGTTTAGCTGGCTGGTTTGGCACTAAATTAGATATTGATATAATTGGTTTAGGTCATATGTACAAAGGAGAAGGTGTACCCTTTGATCCGGAAGGTATATTTAGTACTCCCGCTGCTATAGTACAAGTAATATTTGGGTATTTAGTAGGCCAGTATATTCAATTAAAAGGCAAAAACTTTGAAATGTTATCTAATTTGCTAATTACTGGTATAATATTGTTGGTAACCGGGTATTGTTGGGATTGGGTATTTCCCATTAATAAAAAGATATGGACCAGCAGCTATACGATTTATACAACCGGTCTAGCCATTTTAACCATTGGACTACTTATTTATTTGATTGAGTTTAAAGAGATAAAAGGCAAATGGAGCCAATTTTTTGATGTATTCGGCAAAAACCCCCTTTTTATATTTGTGTTAAGCGGATTTTTACCGAGGGTGTTGGGATTGATTAGATGGGACAATGGTTTTGATCCTACCGGCAAAATAAAATATTCGAATCCATTAAGCTGGTTTTACGAACATATATGCAAACCCATTGCACTAGATGAGAGAGTTGGATCGCTTGTATTTGCCATTATAACTGTATTATTTTATTGGCTAATTGGTTATCTTTTAAACAAAAAGAAAGTATACATCAAAGTATAAAACATAGACCTTGTGTACAACTAATCTATAAAAGCCGAAGCAGTATTTTTATTGAAATATAGCTTCGGCTTTTTCAATATTTTCTGGTTTGCCCACATCTAATAATACCGCACCAGTGTGGTCGAACGCTTGTAATGGGTATGTATTACATATATCTACATATACGTCGATCATGGAAAACTTTCCTTTTCTTTCAATCAGTGAAAATATGTTGCTGCTCAATACATGAATTCCACTAAAAGCCATAGGATGCACCTGCGACTTATCTTCTAAAAATACTATTGGCCCTCTTTCTTCACCGGTGGCATTGTTTCTCCATCCAACCATATGCGCTTTTTCATTAAACAACAAACACCTAGATGAGTGACGATTACTTACAGCTAATGTAGCAATGGCTTGGGTTTGAAGGTGTTGATCTATCATGCTACTTAAATTCATATCAGTTAATATATCGGCATTCAATAATACAAAACTAGATTCATTTGTAAAAAAAGAAGCCGCTTTTACCAATCCTCCACCCGTTTCTAACACTTCACCGGTTTCATCTGAAATAGTAATATTAGATCCCCAACCATTATTTACGTTAATTGCATCAATAATTTGATCGGAAAAATGATGCACATTTACAATAACTTCTTTTATACCATGTTGTTGCAAAAACAAAATATTTCGTTCAAGTAAACTTTTTCCATTTACTAAAGCCAAGGCTTTAGGATGGTGGTCTGTCCATGGTTTTAACCTTGTGCCCAATCCCGCTGCTAATATCATTGCCTTCATGTGTAACTTTATTTTTTGTTTTTATTTGTCACATGGAATACGCCCAACATACATGTGGCCCATGTTTTACAAAAGAGTTAAAAATTATAATATTTAAAAATGCCAATGAAATATTTAATCCAATCTTTATAATTAGCACGTAAACAATTAAATCGGGGAGGTTTTGCTTTTTTGTTTTCTAACACATCGGAAAATAGTTTTTCCCAATCTTTTAAAACAAGCGATCTGTTGAATTTATTTTTTACAAATTCACTGCCGTTTATTCCCATATTAATCATACTAGCAGGATGATGGAATAAATATTCAATAGCAGTTAATAATTGATCTTCCCTATTGATTAGTAGCCCAGTTTTTTTTTGTTGTACCGTTTCTTTTAGGCCCATTCTATTTGCACCTACTACCGCAGTAGCTGCTGCTTGAAATTCAATTGCAGAAATACAAAAAGTTTCAAAAGAGTTGGTGCAATTGGGATTGACAACTCCAATGCAATAATTTCCCAAAGAAGATTTTATTTGTTTTGGCGCTGTTAGTCCTACAAATGTAACACCATACTTTTCTTTGGCCTCTTGAAGGGATTTACCAATATAGGGTATTAAATAAGTTTGTTCGTATTCTTCAAATGCAATACCCAGCGGCCCAACACTGTATTGATTATTGTAGAGTTTTGCACTGCCATAAACATCTAAAATAGCTTCCGGGTATTTTTGTTTGATGATGGGCCAAATTTTTATTAAATGATGTAGTCCTTTATCTAACGTAATAGAACCTAAAAAAGACACTGAGAAAGGAATTTTTTTATTGGCAATTTTATAAGAAGCTGTTTCAATGAAATTATGTATAACTTCTATTTTTTTAAAATAAGATTGATGTCTGAAATTATTGGCATATTTATCTGTAACACAGACGATCCTTTTTATACAAGCATAATCTGCTAAATAGGTTGATGGATCATTTTGAACCCATACAATACAATCCACATTATATTGATTAGCAATTTTCAACCCATCATTTGTTGCTTCATTTTTTTTATCATTAAATAAAATTATTTTACAGCCTTTTGCGACTGCTTGTTTAACAGCATCTGCTAAATCTTGGGCATAAAAATGATGGTTAAATTGAGAAGCTGTTATTGCTACATTGCTAAAAAAATAATAAGCATTATTGGCTTTTAACATATGGGCAGCTAGTGCCAAATTTACACTATCGGTACCGCTGCATGCCAACTCATCTTGCATAAATTGGTTCCAACTCCATTCTAAATTAAAACTTGAATCAAAAAAATGGGCAATCATTCATCTAATATTTAAATGTTTATTTTACCCAATTATTGCTATTAGTATGCGTAAGATTTACCTTTACTTTATACTTGTTTCTTAAATGACGGGCAGTTTGTTCTGCTGCAAAAACACTTCTATGTTGCCCGCCGGTACAACCAAAATTAATCATTAAATTTGTAAAGCCTCTACGCAAGTACTCTTCTACCGATATATCTACTAAATCCCAAACACTGTTTAAATATTTACCCATTTTAGTTCGTTGATCTAAAAAATCTTGAACAGGTTTATCTAAACCACTTAACTTTTTATATTCGTCAAACCTTCCTGGATTTAAAATTCCTCTCATATCAAAAATAAAACCGCCCCCATTTTCTGTATCATCAGCTGGAAGCCCTTTTTTGTAACTAAAACTATTTATTTCAATTACTAAAGGCGTAGAGTCATCTGCCTGAGGAACATGAAAACGATGGGTAATTTCATCAGAAACAACAATATGAAGTACTCTATCAAATTCTGGTGTGATAATTCCTACACGTAAGTTATCGATAAAAAATTTCAGATTTTGTAATGCCAAAGGAATACTTGCTAAAAAATGTGCTTTACGTTCAAACAAACCCCTAAAACCATAAGCCCCTAATACTTGTAATAAACGAAGTAATACATAGCCGTTGTATTGACTAACGAATGTTATCCGATCAATTGGTTTCTCTAATAATTGATCAACTTCATCCATATAAAAGGTTAACAAATTATTTTTCCAATCGCTACTTAGTTCAGCTTTTGCTTGCCATAATAATGAAGCAACATCATATTGCAATGCGCCTTTCATACCACCCTGATAATCAATAAAATGTACCTCATCATTTTGTACGATAATATTTCTACTCTGAAAATCTCGAAACATGAAATACTTGTTTTCTGTTCTCGTAAGGTAGGTAGCCAAAGCTTCAAAATCATCTAACATAGCCTGCTTATCGTATGGAAGTTGAAGGGTATCGAGAAAGTAGTATTTGAAATAGAGGAGGTCGCTCAAAATGGCTTGCTTACCAAATTCCTTAGCGGTAAGACACCAATTATAATCTAGATTTTTATCGCCCAATACTTGAATACGAGAAAGTTGGGTTAAACTCAACTTAAATAAATTGTATACATAATCATTATGACCATGTATTTCCAGCTGGTTTAATAAGGAAGCGGTTCCTAAGTCTTCTTGAATATACAATGTATTATCTTCATTAACCCCAAATATTTCTGGTACAGGTAAACCCAATTGTTTAAAATGACGGCTAAAATGAATAAATGTTGCCGTTTCTTTTTGGTTAACACTATATGTTGCAATAAATGTTTTGTTACCTGCATATAATCTAAAATATACCCGATCGCTACCACTTTGCGGTAATTTTTCGATTCTATCTGCACTTGCTCCAAAAATTGTAATAAATAGTTTGCCTAGGGCTTCAATAACAGCTTCCATATTGTAGGGTAAGTTTAAACGAAAGTAAAGATTCGTTTTGACTTAGCCATTACTGAAAATAGAATTCTATGGGCGCAAGCCAAATACATTCAATTGTTTATAGGCATCAAATGCGTGTTCTTTCTTTAATAATACAAATTCATTGATATGAAATACGCCATCAAATACAAATTCTGATTGAGGGATATGCATTTGCGGACGAATATTTAGCTGCATTTCAGGACAATCGTAACTACCTATATATTGATTTACCACACTTAGCTGGGCTGCCAACTGTATAAATGGGGTTGTATCTACTATACCTATTCGCAGCTTTCCTGTAACAGCATCTATGTGCTGCACAAGTTGAACTGAGAACTGTTGTTTATTACTTATTATTCTATGCATCCAACGAATGATGGTATCTTCCATTGGCTCTTTAGCCTGAAACCTTGCCAGTTCTATTGGTGGCATTAAGTTGCTTGAGCCCTTGGTATTGATAGAATATGCCATTAATGAATACTGACAACATTGGTTATTTAGTTGCGCGCTTTCGAAATTATTTTTTATAAGTGTTGTCTGCATATTTGAATATTTAAAATTGATAATAATTTTAGCATAAATTTACTAAATTATTTAGTTTTTTAAAATTATTTTCAACTTCTTTGTTAACTAATTGATTTTCAATTGATTAGTTTTACGTAATGAGGTGCTACGGATCATATTTGTATCCTCGATATTTGTATATATTGAATCATCGACAAAATGAATTGAAATAAATGATTGATGAAATTCCTATTTGGCAATTAAAACCAACTAAAAATGGCTGAAAATATAAAATGTAGCCATCAAAAAAATACAATAATCTCCCCCTAGACTTGTAAATAATTGATTGACTACATTAGTGACATTGAACAGCTGAAAGTAGAATTACAGATTTTAAACTTTTTTACAATTAATACAGCACATCTTTTTCCAGTAGACTTTAATTGTTGTTTAAAAAACAATCTACCAATGCCCAACAGGCAGTTTTTTATTTACTTGTTAAAAGTTGAAGGATTTTATCTATATCAATTAATGCAAAGCCATCTCGTCCTTGATATTTAGCTACCTCTAAAAATTCGAGCATCCTTATTGAAACAGTATAACCACATGGGCCAGCATCATAAGTAGATTGGCAAATGGCACTAAATAATTTTCGATTAATTATAAGAATATTCTTATTGATACAAAATTGTAATAAATGCCTTAGTTCTTTTATAACAATTCTTTTTTCGTATTTACATTTTTTGTCATTAGAGTAAAACCAATAATACATACAGATTTCATTATTCCTATCGGTATTCCATTCACTATAATATGAACAAATATTGCTTTCTAAATAATTGAATGAATTGTACTTATTTGGTATTATATGTTGTAATTCTTGTAACAGTTTCATGATTCATTTTTATATAGAAAAAGAAAGGATTGAGTGTAATTGGAATGTTAGTTATTTATAATTACTAGAAATGAAAAAGCAATTCTATTTTCTAAGTTATCTTTTCGATCTTAATTATCACTAACATCAATCAATGAAATCAAAATATAATATCAAAAAAATAAATACCTAACTATAGTAGTGAATTTTAAATTTTTATACATTAATATAATGTATTATTTATTTGAAGATATTGCTGGAGTTATTATTTTACTATGTTATTATTGAAAAATAAGCATAAGTGAACCTACGAAATAAGTATTTAAGCAATGTAGAATAAAACAAAAGCGCATCGTTTTTATAATTCAACTGGTCATTAATTAAAAAATAAATGTGCAACACTAAAATATAAATTCGATTTTGACTACAGAGAAGTTCGTACCTTATGTTACGAACAAAATAAAAATGGTGGTTTTCGGAAGTGGATATAGTTGCAGTCCTTTCCAACGAAAGTAATTACAATAAACCCGCAACTATTGGAAATACCTGAAAGCCATACTAAAGAAAGAAGGTAGTGAAATGGTTAATGACACAACACAGTTGAAATTATTGGCTAATATTTAATAGTTATAGGTCCAATGTATTTAGATAATTTTCCAAAATCATCCAAAATAGAAATTGAATAGAAATAGGTACCTTGCGCTAATGTATCACCCATGAAATTACTCACCCCCACACCATCCCAATCATTTTTATAATCTTCATTTTTGTAAACAATTGAACCCCAACGATTATATATATGAATTGAGATTGTAAAATTAGGTGGACATTTAATAACAAACTTGTCATTAATACCATCATGATTAGGTGAAAAACCTTCAGGTATAAAAATCTCCCTATTTTTAATTGTAAATTTTGTCTTTTGTCTGAATTTAGCACTAGGATTACTTATTGGGTCATTAGAAAATAAAGTCATCAGGCCATAATTAATTTTAGCTTTTACTTGAGCTGCATTATAGTAATTTCCTGGAGGAATTGATTTGTCAATCATTACAGATAATGAAATCGTATCAGCATGATTCACCTGCAGAATAGAACCACTATTTAACATATCAATTATATTGACTCCATCGAATAATTGATTGAGTTTTAGATTAGTTGATGTGGTACTTATTGAAACATTGAAATTACTAAATGAAGTAAATGTTGAAGCTAAATTATCTTGTAATTGAAAGTTATCAATTCTGTTATTTGAATTATTTACCAAAATAATATTAAACTTAACTAAATAGCTACCATTATTTAACTGTTGAACTGTGTCAATTGTTTTTTGTATATCAAGTATTGATTCGGGACTTAAAATTTTAACTGTATCATATACACAATATGTTGAATTAATTGCATCTGGACTTAAGTAGGCTCTAATACACCAAACATATTCACCTGGAGTAGAAGGTAATGTTGGGGGGGTGCTAGTACAATTACTACCATCAAGATTACAATAATATATTGTGACCCCTGCATTTGGTTTTTCAACAGTTTCTTCAATTGTCAATGGATTATCAATTGCACCTGCAACAAATGTCCCTCCCTTTGCCAAAACTACAGGAGCATCATTAACATCAATTATAAAAATATTAAATACAGTATCTTTAAATAAACCACCTTTATCAGTAGACCTAACTCTGATAGTGTAATTGTCTTTTAATTCATAATTAAATATAGTTGCAGACTTTAATAGATTGTTACTGATGAAAAAACTACTATTATCAGTGGATCCAATACTATCAATTAAAGAATAATAATGAGTATCATCAAAATCTGGATCTTTAGAAGTGAAATTTCCAATAATTTCCCCAATAGGCAAGTTTTCGTATATTGAGATTTTATTCAATGAAACTTGCGTTGGTGCTTCGTTTTGATTGATAATCTTAATTGCCAATACCGTATCGTACGTTAGTCCACCTGCATCTGTTGTTCGTACTCTTATGGAGTAGGTAGATTTTGTTTCGTAGTCGTATATCTGAACAGCCTTGAGCGCTGTACCGCTAATCGTAAAATTACTGTTGTCTGTAGCACCTACTCCACTTACTAAACTGTAAGTATGTGTATCTCCTGCATCTACATCAATACTGCTTAGTACTCCTACTGTATCTCCCACCAAATTGTTTTCTATGATAGCACTATCTGCAATTTTAATTTGCGTAGGTGCTTCGTTTTGATTGATAATCTTAATCAACAATACCGTATCGTATGTTAATCCACCTGCATCTGTTGTTCGTACTCTTATGGAGTAGGTAGTTTTTGTTTCATAATCAAAAGAAATAGAAGCTTTTAATGCTGTACCGCTAATCGTAAAATTACTGTTATCTGTAGCACCTATTCCACTTTCCAAACTGTAACTATGTGTATCTCCTGCATCTACATCAACACTGCTTAGTATTCCTACTGTATCGCCTACCAGATTGTTTTCGCTGATAGCACTGTCTGCAATGGTAATTCTTGTAGGTGCTTCGTTTTGATTGATAATCTTAATTGCCAATACCGTATCGTACATTAGTCCACCCGCATCAGTTGTTCGTACTCTTATGGAGTAGGTAGTTTTTGTTTCATAGTCATATATCTGACCAGCTTTTAATGCTGTACCACTAATCGTAAAACTACTGTTATCTGTAGCACCTACTCCACTTACTAAACTGTAACTATGTGTATCTCCTGCATCTACATCAACACTACTCAGTACTCCTACTGTATCGCCAACCAGATTGTTTTCTATGATAGCACTATCTGCAATTGCAATTCTTGTAGGTGCTTCGTTTTGATTGATAATCTTAATTGT
>CANGCK010000004.1 GCA_947452295.1 Sphingobacteriia bacterium | reverse complement strand
GGTAATCATTGGGAAACAGATAATGAATACAATATTTTTGTGTATTATCGTTCTTATGCCGGACGGCATGATGAATTAATTGGACTAAGTACCGTTAATGCTTATTTTGGTACACGATAATCAAAAGTCAAAAGTCAAAAGTCAAAAGTAAAAATTTACAAATTCAATTATTTGTGGATTTAAATTGATAACGAATCCTTAATAAGATTGCAATTAATACGATTCCAAGACAAGCTTCGGAGAAAAATTTTTCAGCATCCAGCCAATCTGTTGGACGATCTTTTAATAGTGGATCCATCAATAAACCATGCAATAAAAAAAATAGTCCTGTTACATAAGCAATCAAGTGGATATTTTTCCAGGTACGAAAACTAAGTTTCCTTTTGATGATTTTTTGTGAGGTAATAATGGTTAATATCAACCCGTAAAACCCTATTGCACCAAACAAAACAATGTTAGCTTGCTTAGGTGCTTTTAGCGGTTTCAATAAGTGATAAAAAGTAAAATTTTCTTCTTTATAAGCAATTAAAAAAAGTATATGAAGTGCTGTAAATAAAAGTCCAGCATAAGCAGTTAATTGATGGAATTGTATAAGAGGATATTGTTGCAATTGATAGGGTAGTTTTTTCCAGTAGGAAGTTTTTTTAAAACCTGTACTTAATAAAATGCCAACAATTATATTAAGCGTTAATGCACCCGAAGCGATTAGACCCATGGAACCGGAAACATCTAAATAAGAAATATTGAACATAAAGAATGTTTTAACAATTTGAGTGAATGAAGATAATCGATTGGCTAATAGGGGCAAAATTGATTGTTCTTAAACTTTGTAGTTGTATTAACAAGTTATGTATCAGTTTAATTAGGTGGGCGAGTTTTATTACGTTACCTTTGTTCTTTAATAATTTTATCAATTTACAATGGACACACAAATTCAAGGAACTGTAAAGTTCTTTAACGAAGAAAAAGGTTTTGGTTTTATTAAGCATGATGATTCCAACAAAGAAACTTTTGTACATGCGAATGGCTTAATCGATCAGATTGAAGCTAACGACAAAGTGATTTTTGACGTACAAGAGGGACGTAAAGGCTTGAATGCAGTTAACGTTAAACGTATTAGCTAAATTTAACTTTGATACCTTACTAAGGCCATCAGCTCTGTTGATGGCCTTATTTTTTTAACTTATCTTTACCGTTTAATATAAATTATGTCTACACTATTAAACCAACTAGCCGAAACGAAGGCTTATATTCAAAGTAAAATAAATACGAATGCTACTGTCGGAATTATTTTAGGCAGTGGATTGGGGAATTTAGCCAATGTAATTAAAACTGAAATAGCCATACCTTATGCAGAAATCCCTCATTTCCCTGTTAGTACAGTTGAAGGACATACTGGAAAACTTATTTTAGGAGAGTTGAGTGGGAAAAAAGTATGGGTAATGTCGGGGCGTTTTCATTTTTATGAAGGGTACACTGCCCAACAAGTAGCTTATCCGGTTAGGGTAATGCATATGTTAGGCGTTAAAACATTATTGTTATCCAACGCTGCTGGTGGTGTTAATACCAATTTTAAAGTAGGCGATTTAATGATCATCAATGACCATATTAGCATGTTTACCATCAATCCTTTACTTGGTAAAAATGAAGAATCACTAGGTACCCGTTTTCCTGATATGAGTGAACCATACAGTAAAGACATCATAAAAAAAGTGAAATCAATCGCAGCCAGCAATAATATCCAACTTCAGGAAGGGGTTTACACAGGCGTAACAGGCCCTACTTTTGAAACGAGGGCCGAATATAAAATGATTCATGTATTAGGAGGCGATGCTGTGGGAATGAGTACCGTCCAAGAAACAATTGCCGCTGTTCATTGTGGTATGAAAGTATTTGCTGTTAGTGTAATTACCGATTTGGGTATTAGAGAAGAAGATAATGTGATAACGCATGAAGAAGTATTACAAGCTGCAAATGAAGCAGAACCTAAGTTAACCCTATTATTTAGTGAATTGGTTAAAGTAGTTGAATAAATATGAAATTTCGTTGTTGTTATATCATCTGCTTAATCATTGGTGTGAATATATTGAATGATATATCTGCTCAAGGATTTAGTAGATTCAATAATTTACAAAGCGGTGGCGGCTTTGGATCTAGCGGTGGTTCTGGTACTAGGAAAGATTCATTGCAAAAAAGAGATCGCTTTGCAGATTCTATTACTATTTATTTTAAATATTTCGATTCAACTCGCAACAGATCCATTGATTCCTCTATAAATGATTTTAATACAAAGTTCCCAATGCCATATACCTATCATCATTTAGGTAATTTCGGGACTGCTGCACAGTCGATGATTTTTAATCCTTTAATGAAAGCTGGATTTGATGCAGGTTTTCATCAGTTTGACGTATATAAATATACTTTAGAAAATACTAAGTTTTATCAAACTACACGTCCTTATACAGAATTGTCTTATTTATTGGGCAGTAAATCCGAGCAGCTAATAAGCATTCAACATACCCAAAATCGGAAAAGCAATTTCAATTTTGGAATTGAATATCGATTTAGTAACTCTCCTGGAATGTTGCGTAATCAAAATGCAAGCCATAATAATTTTAGATTTACCGCACACTATCAATCTAATAATCGTAGGTATGAACTTTTCTTAGTGATGTTGTCTAATAAAGCTGCTTCTTCAGAAAATGGAGGATTGATTGATAAAAATAAAATTGACAGTTTGGCTTTAAATGACCCATTTGAATTAGAAACCAGAATGGGTAGGGCCGGTGCAACAACTAGGAATCCGTTTAATACCAATGTGAATACCGGAAATATTTATAAAGAAAATGTGTTTTTATATAAGCATCATTACGATTTTGGTCAAAAGGATTCTATTGTAACAGATTCGTCGGTTATTAAATTATTTTATCCCAGATTTAGACTTGAGCACACATTAAATATAACCAATCAGCAGTTTAATTTTTATGATATTAATGTAGATTCAGTTAAGTATCAAACTTATTTTAATTATACTGTAAATAATAAACTGGGATTAAATTTTAAAGACCAATGGAGTAATATCCAAAACGAATTTAGTTTGATTACTTTCCCAGAAAAAAACAATCAAAGTCAATTTTTTAAGGCAAGTATAGCCATGCAGCATTTAAGGGGTATTTTTGATACAATTACTTCAGCTAGTTATTATAATGTGTTTTCATCTGCTGAATATAGGAACAGAACCCGTAACCAGGTTTGGGATATTGAAGCTACTGGAAAGTTGTATATAAATGGGTTAAATGCAGGAGATTACAGTGCCTATGCCAGTTTGCGCCGAAAGTTAGGTAACAAAATTGGCTATTTAAATATTGGGTTTCAAAACGTAAATCGTTCTCCCTCTTTTTTGTTGAATCCTTTAAATTCATTTCCTGTTAGCAATAGAAGCTCATTTAATAAAGAGAATATTATTCGTTTATTTAGTGAATATGAAAATCCTAAGCAACACTTTAAACTCACCGGAGAATACTTTGCGGTAAATAATTATATGTATTTCGATAGCTTTTTTACTGCCCGTCAGGAAGCAACTTTATTCAATCTACTTCATCTTACAGCAGAAAAGAAAATTAAATTGAGTAAACATTGGAATTGGTATGCCGAAATACATCTTCAACAAACAACTGGAAATCCGCCAATTAATTTACCTTTTATTTTCACTAGAAACAGAATAGCATTTGAGGGGAATTTTTATACAAATTTGTTTTTATCTACCGGATTGGAAGTAAAATACAATTCAGCTTATGCTGCCGATAATTATAGTCCGATTTTGGGACAATATTTTTATCAAAAAAATACAATTATTGCCAATAGACCCGAAATAAATGCATTTCTTCATTTTCGTATTAAAAGTTTTAAAGGATTTGTTAGAGTAGAAAATTTGCAGTCTTTTACCAGTTCAAATGGAACTTTTGGGTTTACGCAACGAAATTTAATGGCCAATGATTATACTAATTCAGGCTTGTGGACAAGATTAGGGATATGGTGGAATTTTGTAAATTAACTTAATTAACTTTGTTTAGTGAAACGTTTAGTGGTCATATTTGTATTGGTTACCTACTTATTAGGTGCAACAGATGCTAATCAGCTGCTGAAAGTGCCCTTTATGCTAAAGCATTACAATAAACATCGCCAGCAAAACCCTTCCATGAGTGTGGCTGGCTTCATAAGAATGCATTATATTAATCCTGTGATAGATGATGATTTTGCACAGGATATGCAATTACCCTTTAAAAAACACAATGCAGATGGTTGTATGATAAGTGCAATCAGTATGCCAATACAAAAAATAGAAGTAAAGGCACCTGCTATTCCAATGCCACCAATTACCTATACAATCCTAGAAGTAAACGCGTATATGTTTCTTCCAATGGTTGCTATTTTTCAACCTCCCCGAATTATTGCATAAATATTATTGAATGCAAACATAGCATGATGAAAATTCATGTTTTTATTAATGAATGTAGCACTAGAAATTAATTTAATTGGTGCGTTAAAGTATATTTATGCTGAATAAGATTATCGATTTTTCTATTCGAAATAAATTAATCGTAGGGTTGTTTACAATAGGGTTAATCATTTTTGGGTTGTATCAAGTAATGAAATTGCCCATAGATGCTGTTCCCGATATTACCAATAACCAGGTAATGATTTTAACTGTATCACCAGGATTGGGTGCACCCGATGTAGAACGCTTTATAACAGTACCTGTTGAGCAGGCTACTCGAAATGTTCCAGGAATAAAGGAACAAAGAAGTTTTTCGAGATTTGGTTTGAGTATTGTAACAGTTGTTTTTGATGACAATACAGATGTTTATTGGGCTAGGCAACAAGTAAGTGAACGATTGGTTACTGTACAGGCGCAAATTCCTGCTGGAATGGGTACGCCAGAAATGGGGCCTGTAACTACTGGATTGGGTGAAATATTTCAATATGTTGTAAAAACAAAACCAGGGTATGAAGGTAAGTATAATTTAACTGAACTAAGATCTATACAAGATTGGATAGTTCGTCGTCAATTATTGGGCACAGAAGGAGTGGCCGATGTGAGTAGTTTTGGAGGTTCATTGAAGCAGTATGAAGTGGCTGTTAAAACAGACCAACTTAAAAGTTTTGGATTAACCATTGCAGATGTTTTTAAAGCATTGGAAGAAAACAACCAAAATGCGGGTGGCGCCTACATCGAAAAAGGTCCCAATGTATTGTATATTAGAACGGAAGGCCTGGTAAAGAATATAGAAGATATAGAAAATGTAGTAGTTAAAAGGGTGAATGGCTCAATACCGGTTTTGGTGAAAAACATTGCAATTGTTCAATATGGTACGGCAATACGGTATGGTGCAACAGTTTATGGTGCAAGTGGCGAAGTGCCGGGAGCTGTTGTGATGATGTTAAAAGGAGGTAATAGCAAGGATGTGATTAAAAACATCAAAACAAAAATCAAAGAAATTGAAACGGCATTGCCTGAAGGGGTAATTATTGAAGCTTTTTTAGACAGAACTAAAATGGTCAATAATGCCATAGGTACTGTTAAAAACAATTTAATTGAAGGTGCTTTAATTGTTGTTTTTGTACTGGTGATATTTCTGGGGAATTTAAGGGCTGGTTTTATTGTTGCATCTGTTATTCCATTGTCTCTTTTGTTTGCGGTAATTATGATGAACTTAGCAGGTACCAGTGGTAATTTGATGAGTTTAGGAGCGCTTGATTTTGGCTTATTGGTAGATGGTGGTGTTATAATTGTTGAGGCCGTATTGCACAAGTTGCAACATGGTATTCGGCATAGAGGTAGTGTATTTTTAAGCAAAGAAGAAATGGATCAGGAAGTAGGAGGTAGTGCCAAAAAAATGATGAATGCCGCTGCTTTTGGACAGATAATTATATTAGTAGTTTATTTGCCGGTATTATCGCTTCAGGGGATTGAAGGGAAAATGTTTCGGCCGATGGCAGAAACGGTTTCTTTTGCAATACTTGGCGCATTCTTATTGTCTCTTACTTATATACCAATGATGAGTGCATGGTTATTAAGTAAGAAAACCAATATGCCTCCTAATTTTTCAGATAGGATGATTGCTGCAATTAGTAATTGGTACAAACCATTATTGCGAAAAGTATTATTGATACCTAAGAGTATTGTGGGAATTAGCTTTTTGTTATTTGTAGTAGCAGCATTTATCATGACTACTTTGGGCGGTGAGTTTATTCCAAAATTAGAAGAAGGAGATTTTGCAGTAGAAACCCGACTATTAACTGGTTCATCATTAACCAATACTGTAGATGCAGTTCAAAAAACTGCTAAAGTATTATTGGATTCATTTCCTGAAGTGGTGAAAGTAGTAACGAAAATTGGATCCGGAGAAATTCCTACAGACCCAATGCCGTTGGAAGCTGCAGATATGATGGTTATATTGAAAGATAAAAAAGAATGGACCAGTGCAACAACATTTGATGAGCTTGCCGAAAAAATGAGTAATGAATTACAACAAGTTCCGGGTGTTACCACAGGATTTCAGTTTCCGGTGCAAATGCGTTTTAATGAATTAATGACGGGAGCGAGACAAGATGTAGTTTGTAAAATTTTTGGGGATGATTTAGATTCACTAGCTGCAATTGCGGCTAGAATGGGATTGCTAATCAATCAAGTAGAAGGCGCGAAAGATTTATATGTTGAAACGGTTACAGGTATACCCCAAATGGTTATTCAATATAATAGAGCTGCTATTGCAAAATATGGAGCTTCTGTTGCTGAAATTAATAGAACAGTGCAAGCAGCCTATGCGGGAAGTGCTGCGGGTGTTGTATTTGAAGGTGATAAGCGATATGACTTAGTGGTAAGACTAAATAGTGAACAAAGAGGTGATTTGAGTAATTTAGGGAACTTAATGGTTGGTGTTGCAGATGGATTGCAAGTTCCTTTAAGTGAATTAGCAACAGTGGAATTAAAGGAAGGACCTTACCAAATTCAGCGAGAGGAAGCCAGAAGAAGAATAATGGTTGGCTTTAATGTTCGCGGAAGAGATGTACAAACAATTGTTCAAGAATTGCAACAAAAAGTAAAAAATAATATTAAGCTGCCCACAGGTTATGTAGTTTCTTATGGTGGCCAATACGAAAATTTACAAAATGCTACTGCTCGATTGGCCATTGCCTTACCAATAGCTTTGCTATTGATTTTTGTATTACTTTATTTTGCATTCAATAAAATTAAATACGGATTACTCATATTTTCTGCCATTCCTTTATCTGCAACAGGTGGCATATTTAGTTTGTGGCTAAGAGGAATGCCCTTTAGTATTTCGGCGGGAGTTGGGTTTATTGCTTTATTTGGTGTAGCTGTTTTAAATGGTATTGTTTTAATAACAGAAATAGTTCGATTAAGACTAAATGATGAATCTGATGTAAAAGATATTATCTTACAAGCAACAGAAACTAGGCTTCGTCCAATTTTAATGACAGCTGCAGTGGCTTCATTGGGATTTTTACCAATGGCTATTAGTCATGGTGCAGGTGCAGAAGTGCAACGCCCATTAGCAACAGTAGTTATCGGGGGATTGTTAACCGCAACAGTGTTAACTTTAATTGTATTGCCTTGTTTATATTTATTATTTGATCGAAGAAAGAAAAGTACGCAAATGAAAGCGCTATCTACAATGGGTTTGATGCTGCTTTGCGCTGCATTGTCCGCACAGCCAATATCAGCCGAAAAACAAATGTTGTTAACAGAAGTATTACAACAAGCAGAATTGAATGCGCCATCATTAAAAGTGAGTAGACTGCAAGAGCGATACTATAGTTTATTGCCAGCTACATCCAAGGATTTACCTAAAACTCAATTCATGACGGAGTTAGGAAGTTACAATACCGCAGGGTTTGATGCAAGGATTAGTATTGTACAACCTTTCAGTTCGGGGATTGTATATAAGCGACAACAACAATTGTTTGAAACATTTATTGAAACGGCTAAGGCAAATACGCAGATTCAAATAATTGAAGTGAAAAAAATAGTAAGACAGTTATTTGCAGAGTTACAATTTTATCAAGCACATCAATTATTGCTGCAGTATATAGATAGTGTTTATAGTGGGTATCAAAAAATTGCCACATTGAGATTAGAAAAGGGAGAAAGTAACTTACTAGAAAAAACGTCTATCGATCAATTGGTGATGCAAAATAAGCTACAAATGGCTATGCAACAGGAAGATTTGCTTGCAACACAACTGCAATTGGGGCTATTTCTTCAATCTACTGTTCGTGTAATTGCAGCAGATCCTTTTAAAGCCAATTTTCAATTATTTGATTCGGTACAATGGAAACTGCACCCATTATTAGTATTGTCTAACCAACAAGTTGCATTAGCATCTGCAGAAACAGCATTGTTACAATCGCGTGGAAAACCTGAGTGGATTATAGGTTACAATAATCAATCCTTAAATGGCTGGCAAATGCTGAATGATAAATCGGAAAAAAAATATGCTATGTTTGATCGTTTTTCTTCAATCAGTTTAGGCATGTCGGTTACATTGTTCAATAATGCACAAAAGCAAAAAGTGTTGGCGGCAAAAGCCAATGAGCAAGTAGCTGTTGAATCTACAAAAGCAATATCCGCTCAAATTAAATTGAAAGTAGATCATGCATGGCAGGCCTATGCTAAGTATAGTAAAGCTGTTGCATTTTATGAGGAAGCGGCAAGTAAACAGGCTGAAACCATCATAAAAACGGCTAATCTAAGCTATAAAAATGGAGCTATTAATTATATCGAGTGGGGAACATTAATGAATCAAGCAGTGGGAATAAAAAGTCAATACCTCGAATCGATTCGTCAGTTAAACCTTTCTGTTGTTGAATTACAATATTTATTAAATAACTAATTCAACATTCAACCAATAACATTCAACATTAAAAATTATCAATACATGAAACATTTTCTTTATGCATTATTGGTTATTAGCTTATTAAGCTGTGCCGGAAAGAAAATTGAAAAAGTTGAGGAAAACTCAGTAAAAGAAATTACTGTTCTACAACTTACTGATGCACAATTAAAACAGGCAGAACTGGAAACAGCCTTAGCCGGAAATAAAACTTTGCATGAAACGGTTATGGTTAACGGACTGGTAGATGTACCGCCACAAAGCATGATTTCGGTGAGTTTTCCATTGGGAGGATATTTAAAGAGAACACAGTTATTACCTGGAATGAGTGTAAAAAAGGGAGAGATTATTGCAACAATGGAAGATCAAAGTTATGTGCAGTTACAGCAAGATTATTTAGTAGATAAAGCAAAAATGGAATATTTGTCGGCCGATATGCAACGCCAAAAAGAATTGAGCGAAAATGAAGCTACTAGTAAAAAAAGCTATCAGCAGGCTATGAGTGAATATAAAGTTACACAGGTGATGATTAAAGCATTAGAAGAAAAATTGCGTATCATCGGAATCGATCCTACACTTTTGAACATCAATAATATTTCTAGATCTGTGTCGCTTCGTTCACCAATAAATGGATATGTAACCAAAGTGAATGTAAATATTGGGAAGTATGTTAATCCTTCAGATGTTTTGTTCGAGTTAGTAAATCCCGATGATATTCATGCCGCTTTAACTGTTTTTGAAAAAGACTTACCATTGATTCAAAAAGGAATGAGTGCTACTGTTTCGTTGGCTAGTAATCCTACCAAGAAATATGCGGTGGAAGTATTGTTGGTTACAAAAAATATCAACGAAGCCAGAACGGGCTTGGTTCATTGTCATTTTGAGAATCCAAATCATGAGTTATTGCCTGGTATGTTTTTAAGTGGAAGCTTTGATTTGTCGGCCAAACCAACCAATGTAGTACCTGAAGAAGCAGTGATGCGCTATGAAGGGAAAGAATATGTATTTGTAGCCAAAAATACACATCAATTTGAAATGTTGGAAGTACAAACTGGTACTCGCCAAAGTGGCTTTATAGGGCTAAAACCCAATAGTGGTATTAATTTTGCTACTACCCAGTTTGTTACTAAAAATGGATACCGGTTATTAGGGATGCTTAAGAATAAAGCTGAATAAATTCGGCTACTTTATCTTCTACGCCATAAAAAACAGCTAGTTTCCGGATGACTTGTTCAACTATGGCATCCGGACAACTAGCACCACTTGTCATTAATATTTTGAGGGGTGTTTTATTGGGTAAGTAGTGCTCAATTTCACTGTAAGTTTTGGTTTGCCAATTGCAATGCGTTATTTGTTCTTTGCTTACCAATCTATCGGGGGAGTCAATAAAATAAGTGGGTAATTTATTCTCGCAAAGTTCAACAAGATGAGAGCTATTGCTGCTGTTATGACCGCCAATTACAATGGCAATATCTGCTGGTGTAGCTAACATACCGGTAACTGCGGTTTGATTGTCGTTGGTTGCGTAGCAAAGGGTATCTCTAGTATCTGCAAAATGTTGCCCGATGGTATCATTGGTGAGCTGATAAATATTTTTCACAACATCTTTTAAATAATCAGAAATGGCTTGTGTGTCGGTGGCCAATTGGGTAGTTTGATTAACTACTCCAATATGTTGTAAATCTTTGGTAATATCAAATCCTTCAGAATATCGACCTTTAAATTCATCATAGAAAGTTTCCCTTTGTTTTTCGCCGGTCATGTATTTGGCCAACTCAATCGTTTCGGCCATATCATTCACTATAATAGTTGGGGTATTGGCGGAAGCATGGGAAAATGTGGCCCTAGTTTCTTCGTGTTTGGGCTTGCCATGAACTACAATACTGTAACCTTTTTGGGCTATTTGCTCGCTTCTGTTCCAAACTTTTTCTACAAATGGGCAGGTAGTATTGTATTTTTCAACGGCAATTCCCTTGTTTCTTAATGCTTGTTCTATGGCAAGTGTAGTACCAAAAGCAGGGATTATTACAATATCATCGGCAGTTAATGCATCAAATGAAATTAATTGTTTGCCATAGGTGTCTTGTAAAAATCGAACACCTCTGCTTACCAAGTCGGCATTTACTTGAGGATTGTGAATCATTTCACTTAACAAATAAATATGCTTGTCTGGATTATTGTTAATGGTATTAAAGGCAATTTCTATTGCATTTTCTACACCATAGCAAAAACCAAAATGGCGAGCCAAATAAATTTGAATTGGACCAAAGTTTAAGTTTGTAGGGGTATAATCTTTCTTAAATTTATCCGCTGCCTTTCTTTTTTCTTTAATGCCGCTTATAAGGCTACTTCTGTATATATTGGGTATGGTAAATTTTTTCATTATATTATTAAACAGCTAAGTTAAGAAAATGTTGTGGTTACAAATACCTTAACAAGCTATTTGCCTGTTACTAATGGCTAATTTGTTACCTTTGCAATATGCATTATGTTTCGGTAGAAGGATTAACCAAAAGTTATGGTATCAATCCCTTATTTAAAAATATTTCCTTTCATATTAACGAAGGTGATAAAATAGCTTTAATTGCCAGAAATGGAATTGGCAAATCTACTTTATTGAAAATCCTTTCCGGTAAGGAAACGCCCGATAGCGGCAAGTATTGGATTCATAAAGATGTTACTGTTGCTCTGTTCGAACAAGATCCATTGTTCCAAGAAGAAAAGTCTGTATTAGAGAATATTTTTGAACTTAATCATCCAATCATCAATGCGATTAAAAAATACGAAGTAGCCATTGAAGAAGAAGATGCTGATGGCATTACCGAAGGCATTGAAGCGATGGATAATTTAAGTGCTTGGGATTTTGAGTCGAAGGTGAAACAGATTTTAGATAAGTTAAATGTACATCATTTAACCAACCCAGTGAAGGAGTTGAGTGGTGGGCAGCGAAAGCGCGTTGCATTGGCTAAAACATTAATTAATATAGGATTTGCCCATCAACATACTTTGTTGATGATGGATGAACCAACCAACCATTTAGATGTAGAAATGATTGAGTGGCTTGAGCATTACCTCAATCAAGAAAAAGTGACTTTGCTGTTGGTTAGTCATGATAGATATTTTTTAGATGCTGTATGTGATGAAATATGGGAATTAGAGCGAGAAAAATTATACACATACCAGGGCGATTATGAGCAATATATGGAGCAGAAAGCTGCTCGTTTAGACAATGAGCAAGCAAGTATTGATAAAGCTAAAAATACATATCGAAAAGAGTTAGAATGGATGCGCAAGCAGCCCAAAGCAAGAACAACAAAAAGTAAGAGTCGTCAGGATAATTTTTACGAGGTAGAATCTAGAGCAAAACAAAAAATTGAAGATACTCAGTTACAATTAGAGGTGAAAATGAGTAGATTGGGTGGGAAGGTGGTAGAGTTAAAGAAAGTGTATAAGTCATACGGTGAACTACCAATTTTAAAAGGGTTCGACTATTCATTTAGCAAAGGCGAGCGAGTAGGGATTATTGGAAAAAATGGGGTAGGGAAGTCTACTTTTTTAAACATACTACAGCAGATAGAAACAGCGGATAGTGGTAAAATTAATATTGGTGATACGGTAATATTCGGAAATTTTTCACAGCAAGGATTGGTAATTAAAGATGATATGCGTGTGATAGAATATGTAAAAACATTTGCCGAAAATTTTCCATTGGCCAATGGGGGAAGTATTAGTGCAGCTCAGTTTTTAGAATTGTTTTTATTCACACCCGATAAGCAATATACTTATCTTTCGGCATTGAGTGGAGGTGAAAAGAAAAGGTTACAATTATTGATTGTGCTCTTTAGAAATCCTAATTTTTTAATATTAGATGAACCCACCAATGACCTTGATTTGCCAACATTAGCAGTTTTAGAAAGTTTTTTAAGTGATTATCCGGGTTGCGTATTAATTGTTTCACACGACCGTTATTTTATGGATAGGTTGGTAGATCACTTGTTTGTGTTTGAAGGAAATGGAGAGATCAGGGATTTCCCTGGAAACTATAGCCAGTATCGTATTTGGCAGAAAGAGAATGAAAAATCTGCTAATAAATGGGATGCTTTAGAGGCAGGAAAAAGAAAAGGAGAGACTACTGAAAATATTGTACAACAAAAGGTTGCTAAACCAATACCGCAAAGAAAAGTATTGTCTTATAAGGAAAAGAAAGAGTTTGAGCAGTTAGAAAAAGATATACCTGCGCTAGAACATGAAAAGCAGTCACTTACTGAAGAATTGAGTTCAGGAACATTGCCATTTGAAGCAATCCAAAAAATAAGTGACCGCCTTATACAATTAAACCACACATTAGAAGAAAAAGAAATGAGGTGGTTAGAGTTAAGCGAATAGGTTTAAATAAAGCTAATTAGTTCTACATCAAAAATTAGTGTACTATTCGGCCCTATCTGAGCGCTTACTTGTCTGTCGCCATACCCTAAATGTGCTGGAATGTAAAAACGCCATTTGCTGCCAGTTGGCATGAGTTGTAACCCTTCTGTCCAGCCTTTAATAACCATATTTAATGGGAAAGATGCAGGTTTGCCACGTTGAACAGAACTGTCGAAAATAGTACCATCAATTAAAGTACCATGATAATGGCAGGTTACTTCGTTGAATGCGCTGGGTTTTTCACCATTTCCAGCGGTGATGATTTCGTATTGTAAACCGCTGGGTAATTCAGTAATTCCCGGCTTGTTTTTGTTGGCAGCTAAGAAGTCTTGGCCAGCTTTTAAATTTGCCGCTGCTTTCTCTGCTTTTAGTTGTGCTAATTGATCTGCTACACCCATATAAAATTTTTTTGCAAATGTAAGCAATCAATCCTTACTTTTGCGGCGGCAGGTCTCGCACGACCAGCTCCTGCTGAAACTCCCCAGGGTAGGAATACAGCAAGGATAAGCGGTTGAGCGGTGCGATGTGAGTAGCCTGCCACTTTTTTTCTTTTCTTCTTAAAGGAAAAATATATAGGCTACTAACTTATTTTTCATCAAAATCTCCCATTTAGGGATTCTTCTATGAAATTTTTTATTGATACCGGAAATCTTGCACAAATTAAAGAAGCCAACGATTTAGGCATATTAGATGGCGTAACTACTAATCCATCTTTAATGGCTAAAGAAGGTATAAAAGGTGAAGACGCAATTGCACAACATTATAAAACTATTTGCGAATTAGTAGATGGTGATGTGAGTGCAGAAGTACTTTCAACTGATTTTGACACAATGATTGAAGAAGGTAAAAAATTAGCCGCCATTCATCCGAATATAGTAGTAAAAGTACCCATTATTAAAGATGGTATTAAAGCGATAAAATGGTTTACAGATAATGGGATACGTACAAATTGTACGTTAATATTTTCTGCCGGTCAGGCAATTTTAGCTGCAAAAGCAGGTGCTTCTTATGTTTCTCCATTTGTTGGTCGATTAGATGATGGCGGTTGGGATGGCATGGATTTGATTGGCCAGATTCGCCATATTTTTGATGTGCAACAATACGATACTGAAATATTAGCAGCATCTATTAGAAATCCGTTACACATCATTAAAGCAGCTGAACAAGGTGCTGATATTTGTACTTGTCCACTCGATTCGATATTAGGATTATTGAAACATCCTTTAACAGATATTGGACTGGCTAAATTTATTGAAGACGCAAAAAAAATGTAATATATTGTATACAAAGTAAAAAATCCCTTCTAAAAATTAGAAGGGATTTTTTTTTGTATTCTTTTTAAAGCCTCCCTTTTACTCAGTGGGGCTAAATCGTTTTTTTGTACAAATTTAATAACCCAATCCGGATTGGTTTTACTAAATTCTCTTAAAGCCCAGCCAATTGCTTTTTGTACAAAAAATTCTTTGGATGTACGTAGGTTTAAAATATAGTTACTTAGTAATTGAGTATTGGTATTTTTTTTTGCAGCTTTTTGAAAAAGAATACTACTCCTTTGCAACCATATATTAGAAGATTCGTTCCAACCTTTAGTGATGGGGAGCGTTAATTCGGGATAAAGTTTAAAAAATAACCCCAGCCAATCACTGGCAATACTATCCACGCTATCCCACCAACTTTTATGGGTAATGCAATAATGTATTAATGTAATAGATTGTTCATTCCATAAATGTTGATGTGCAGTAAATATATCAATTGCTGCATATTGTAGTTCGCGCTGATCACTACACCAAAGTTCTTTCATTACTTTTTCCAATGCGCCTACTTTTGTAAGTATATTTTCTTTAAGAAATGCTTTTACAATCGAGTCACGTAAAGGTGTTTTAATGCCATAAAACTCAAATTGATGAAGCATATAAGCTTTCATGCCCTTGGCATTTGAAGGGTTACTATTTTTTTTGAATTCAATGAAAAGCGGAGTAGTATATGTAGACATTAAAAAGTAAAAAGTAAAAAGTAAAAAGTAAAAAGTAAAAAATTTTCAGTGCGACTAAAGTTGAATAAGGTTTCCATTGCTACTTTGAGCTGCTTCAATGATTTTCATAACATTTATTCCGTCATGCGCAGTTACAGGTGGATTGGTTTTTTGAATTAGGGCATCATAAATACCTTCATAATACGCATAATAATTACCAACTGCCGATGGCACTTTGTTTCTGACAATTTTTCCATCAATTTCTGTATGAAGTAATCCTTGCTCAGATGCTGGCTCAACGCCCCAATTGCTAATAGTTGGCTTTATATTGGCTATTAAAGCAGCTTCTTGCACATCTGCTCTGTTTTTTATAAAGGTTCCTTTTATTCCATGTACTATGGATGCAGGTAAAGGCTCTCTTACTAAAATACTGCTTTTTAATGTTACTCGTTTGTCGGGATAATAAAATATAATTGTGAAGCAGTCGTCTACTTTTGAATCAGGCCTTATCGTTCTAATATCTGCAAATATTTGTGACGGCATACCAAACAAGCTTAAAGCCTGGTCTATTAAGTGCGGACCTAAATCATTTAATATACCTGCACCTGGTCCAGGAATTTCTTTATGTAATTTTGGGCTTAATTCATACCGGTACCGATCATAGTGGAATTCCGCTTCATGAATCTTACCCAATACGCCCGATTCTATAACTTGTTTTACTGTATTAAAATCGCTGTCATACCTGCGATTTTGGTAAACAGAGAGCAATAGGCCTTTTTGGCTAGACAATGCCGCTAATTCAACAGCTTCTGCAACGGTAGTGGTAAACGCTTTTTCAACTACAGCGTGTTTACCGGCCTCCAATACCTTTTTGGTAAACTCGTAATGTGTATTGTTGGGGGTATTTACAACTACCAGATCAACATTAGGATCAACCAACACATCTGTCAAGGATCTAAAAATTTTAATGGTAGGATAAAATTGCAGCGATTCTTGTTTAGTACGTTCTAAAACACCATAAAGTGTTAATCCAGGGTGCATGTCAATAAATGGCGCATGAAATACTCTGCCCGACATACCAAATGACAACAAAACAATATTAATTGGCTTCATGTAATAAAAGTAAAAATAAATGTTCGAAAAATATTCAATTGAGGTGTGGAATAACCTTAAATGGCAATATATAATGCCGGTACTTTAACTGAGCATATTTTTAAAGCGAATTCTACTTAATTTTAACCGATAATCAATGGAATTAAATTCAATGGAAAACAAAGCAGCTGCATTTTTAAGATTGGTAACTATTATGGATGAACTGAGGGAAAAGTGTCCGTGGGATAAAAAGCAAACCATTCATACACTCCGGTCAATGACGATAGAAGAAACCTTTGAATTGGTGGATGCCATAGATAACAACGATTGGAAGGGCATAGCGGAAGAGTTAGGAGACCTTTTTCTTCATCTCTTGTTTTATACTAAAATAGGAACAGAGCAAAATGAGTTTTTGTTGGAAGATGTATTAACGGGTATCGCAGAAAAACTCATTCGTAGGCATCCGCATATTTATAGCAATGTACAAGTAAACGACGAAGAAGATGTTAAAAGGAATTGGGAGAAAATTAAAGCAACAGAAGGAAAAAAATCTGTTTTAGAAGGGGTACCAAAGTCGTTGCCCGCAATTGTGAAAGCATTGAGATTACAAGAAAAATCTAAGCAAATAGGTTTTGAATGGAGTAACAAAGAAGATGTTTGGAAAAAAGTGGAGGAAGAAACACTGGAATTAAAAGAAGCTATTGTTGGTCAAAAACAGGAAGAAATTGAAGAAGAATTTGGCGATTTATTATTTAGTCTGGTAAATTATGCACGTTTTTTGCAGGTAGATCCAGAAACAGCATTAGAACGAACCAATCGTAAATTTATTAATCGGTTTCAACAGATGGAAAAAATAGCCCAAAATAACGGGAAAAAGCTTACAGATTTGAGTTTGTTAGAAATGGATGCAATGTGGAATGAAATAAAAAAAGTAAAATAATTTAACTTGATCAACAGTATACGAACAGCTGCATACAAGCACGGATATTTAATTATAATAGCTGCATGGTTGTATACAATCTCTTTTATATTTACTAATTACTGGAGTTACCATGCAAGTCCGAGTAAGGTTAAAAGTAAATTAGAAAAATACATCCATCATGAAGAGCAAAAAATAAATGCCATTATTGCCGATACGATTATCCTTAAATCATACTTACAACAAGCGGCTAATAAGCAAACTCAATCTATTCAGGAGGAAGATTTTGGCATTTTTATTTACGAAGAAGTACATGCGGGCAATCCTAAATTATTATATTGGAGTTCAAATAAAATGGAGGTTTCTTCAAGTGAAATTTATGGAGAATCCGGTACTTTTTTTGTTACTAATCCCCATGGAAGTTTTATTGTTTCTAAAAATAAAATTCTCCTGCAACAACAACAATATTTGATTTTTGCTGTGTTGCCAGTAAAGTGGACTTATTTTATACAGAATAAATATTTTAAATCGGAATTTGCGGCATTTCCAGGTTTAAGTGATCAATATACAATTGGTACAAGCGGGCAAGCTTTTCCTGTATTAAATAGTAAGGGAGAGTATTTGTTTAGTGTTAGTTTGAAAGAAGGGAAGGCTTTTATTTCGTATGATATTTTCACCATTGTATTGCGCGTATTAGCTGTATTGATGTTATTTGTTTTTCTTCATTTTGTAGCGGAAGACTTGGTGATTAACGTCGGATATTTTAAAGGAGTCTTTTTTTTATTTTTTCTGGTGTTGTTGTTACGGATGGCAGCTTATCTATTCCCATTTCCTTTTAATTTCTCTAAATTGCCATTATTCGATCCTACCATTTATGCCTCTAATTTCATACATCGATCTTTGGGTGATTTATTGATAAATGTGATATTGTTTTTTTGGCTACTGCTCTTCTTTAAAAATCAGGTAATCGATAAACGTTTGGTAAATAAAAACAGTCCAACTTTATTACAGCATACTGTATCATTAACTGTTTTAACTATATTTTTTTTAGGAATCATTAATGTTATTATTAGTTTGGTACGAGATGCTAAAATATCTTTTGATGTATCCAATTTTTTTAGTTTAAATATTTACAGTGTAGTTAGTTTTGTTATTCTTTGTTTGTTGGCCTTAATCTTTTTTTATTTTTCCCAATTATTGTTAAGAAATGTAATAAAGCAGTCGGTACTTTTAATCTTATACTTTATTGCGGTAGTATTAATAGGGCTTATATATATATTATTGTTTGTGAAGCAAAGTGATATTGGCTTTTATTTATGCGTATTAGCTTGGTTATTGGGTTATTTGACCATAGTTAAGTGGAGAGTAAACGATTTTAAAATTTCATTTATCCGAACGCCTTTTTTTATTTTTTGGGTGATGTTGTTTGCCATGTCGATCTCTGTATTGGTAATGTATCAAAATAGGGTTGTAGAGTATGAGCAAAGAAAAAGAATCGCCGAAAAATTAGCCATTCAAACCGATCCTTCCGGAGAAAACTTATTGTATATCGCCGCTACTAATTTTGATAATGATTTTTTGCAAACAAATTTTTACCGGTTTAAAAAAAATGAGTACAGTAATAAATTTGTAAAAGATAGTTTAATTAATCAAAATTTTTCCGGTTATTTAAATAAATATGAAACCCATATTTATACATTTGATTCATTGTTTCGGCCTTTGTATAATGACGATTCATTGAGTTGTGCTTCAATTAAAACAATACTATTGAATCAGTCGTTGAATACAGAAATTCCTGATTTATATAGATATGAGAATGCAAAAGATGGATATAGTTATATATATCAAAAGGAAATTCAATTTAATAAACAAACTCAGGGGTACATCTACGTTTTTATAAAGTCTAAAAAATACAAAAGTGAGGCTTTATATCCCGAATTATTTAATCAAACGCAAGATGCTATAACCGATTTAAATGCCAGTTATGCTTATGCAATCTACACTAACGGTAAAATAATCAACCATTTTCATCATTATAATTTTCCTTCAAAAATTAGTGTAACTGGTTTTCCTGCGTTTGAATTTAAAGTTCAACAAGTGGGGGATTATACCGAGTTATGGTATAATACAGGAAACAATAGACAAGTGGTGGTTGTAAAACGAAATACCTGGGTTCTTGAGTTGATTACATTAATTGCTTATTTGTTTTGTTCTTTTCTTGTGATTATTTTTTGTATGGATTGGGGCCATCAAATTGTAAAAGCAAGGTTTAAATGGAATCAGGTTACTCAATTGTTTAGACTTAATCTTAAAACACAAATTCAGGCAACTATAATATTTGTGAGTTTGTTTTCTTTTATAGTAATTGGTATAGCTTCCATTTCATTTTTTATTTATAGATTCAATACAAATAATGAAGAACGGTTATCGAATTCAATACAGGTAATGGCCAATGAATTAAGTCTAAAAATAAAAGATCTACAGCTCAATAAAAAATCATTTTTTTCTAATGCAGATTTAGAGGAAGCGATAGCTGAAATTTCAGATTCACATAATGTAGACATCAATTATTTTAATTCGGACGGAGAGTTGGTAATTTCTAGCCAGCCCTATATCTATAATAAACATTTGTTGACAGAAAAGATGCAGCCAATTGCATACAATGCAATGAAATACAAGCACCAAATGAGGTTTTTACAGTCTGAAACAATTGGAACTTTTAAATATTTAAGCGTATATGTTCCTTTAATAGATGAGCACCAAACTACATTTGGTTATTTGAATATTCCGTATTTAAATTCTCAGTCCGAATTAAACCAAGAAATATCAGGATTTATGGCAACCCTGATTAACTTAAATGCTTTTATATTTTTATTGGCAGGCGCCATTGCCTTTTTACTGACAAATAGAATTACCTCATCACTCAATTTAATTGGGGCAACCATGAAGCGAATGAACTTAGGGGTTAAAAATGAAGAGATCGAATGGGACAGTAATGATGAAATTGGGATACTAGTGAAAGAATATAATACGATGGTTGGTAAGTTAGAAAAAAGTGCGCAGTCTTTGGCGCAAAACGAAAGAGAAGGTGCATGGCGTGAAATGGCTCGCCAAGTTGCACATGAAATAAAGAATCCATTAACACCGATGAAATTGAGTATCCAGTTTTTACAAAAATCTATAAAAGAGGGAGCATCAAATGTGCAACAACTTTCCGAAAGTATGGCAGTTACTTTGATTGAGCAAATAGACCAATTGGCTAAAATTGCTGGAGATTTTTCGCAATTTGCCAATATTGGAAATGTTCACTTAGAAAAATTTGATATTTCAGAAGTAATACAGTCATTAATACTGCTCTATACTAGTAGCGAAGAGGTTAACATCGATTGGAAGAAGGATGCAACTTCTGCAATGATAAACGCCGATAAGGTTCAAATTAATCGATTATTAACTAATCTGCTTAAAAATGCAATAGAAGCGGGTATAGAAAACTTTGGTAAAGCTAAAATATCTATTCAGCAAATGGTAGCAAATAAGAGCGTGATCATTACTGTTGAAGATCATTCAGGGGGTATTCCATTGCATATTCAGCCTCAAATTTTCAGCCCTAATTTTACAACAAAATCATCTGGATCTGGTTTAGGGCTTGCAATATGCAAAGGTATTGTGGAGAAAGCAAATGGATTCATTACATTTAAATCTATTGAAGGAATAGGGACTGTATTTACTATTACGTTGCCTTTTGCAATTGATTAGTTGATTATTTTCTTTTCTTTTTTTGTTGAGTAATAAATTCTTCAAACTGGCTTAAAGAAAAACTGCTTAAGTTATTTTCCTTGGTTAATCCGGCTTTTTGTGCAACGAGAATACCATAGGTGCAATCATTATATCCTTCAATGCTATGCGCATCGGGGTTAATAGAAATTAAAATTTCCTTTTCAAGTGCTTTTTCAATCCATCTCCAGTCGATGTCTAATCTTCGTGGATGAGCATTTAGCTCTATCACTACATTGTTAGCTGCACAAGCGTCAATTATTTTATTGTGATCTACTGGGTAGCCATTTCTGCTGAGTAATAATCTGCCAGTAAGGTGACCAAGAATAGAGGTATAAGGGTTTTCAATAGCTTTCATTAACCGACTCATAGCTTTTTCTTCTGTCATTTTTAAATTAGCATGCACAGATGCAATCACCAAATCAAAGCTATTTAAAACGCTATTAGCATAGTCTAAATTCCCGTCGTTTAATATATCGCTCTCGATACTCTTAAATATTTTAAAAGGGGCTAATTTCAGGTTTAATTCATCAATTTGAAGATGTTGAGCAATTAATCGATCTTCTTGAAGTCCTTTAGCATAAAAAGCCGTTTTAGAATGGTCACTAATCACTAAATATTGCAAACCTTTCTCAATTGCAGCTAATGCCATTTCTTCGATGGTATTGCTTCCATCGCTCCAGTTGCTATGGCTGTGTATGATGCCTGTTATATTTTCTGGTTGAATTACAGTAGTTAAACTGTTGTTGATGGCTTTATGAATAAAAGTTTCACTTTCTCTTTGGTAGGCTGGAATATATGATATGTTTGCTTTAGTAAAGATCTCTTCTTCTGAAGAATAATGAAAATTTGCGTCCCAATATGTTTTCCCATTCCATGCTAAAAGAAACTCTTCACTACAGCTGGTTTTAAAAAGAGTAGAAAATAATTGAGGTGTTGTGGTTAAATGAAAGCAAAGTTTTACATTTTCATCTCCTTTAAATTCAAGATAATTTGATTCGTTTTGGGTGAGTGAATAGTTTTGTTCGGTAAAAAAAGCAATGAGGCTGGAAGAAGATTCGTTGGTAACCCATTCAAGTTGATGAATGATTTCGAGTTGTCTTCTAAATTCTCCTGTAAGTAAAAAAGTTGTATTGAAGCTTTTGGTTATTTTTTGATGTATAGCAGTAGCATATGATTCTATTTGTTGGTAGAGATAGTTGCCAATGGTTCCCATATAAAATTCAATGGCATCTTTGATGTTTTTTTGGGATTTTTCGCCAAAACCTTTGTAGAGTGTTAATCTGTTTTCGTTACAGGCATATAGTAATTCTCCTAATGTTTCGATTTCCAATTCCTTCCAAATGGTTGCAATTTTTTTTGGGCCTATTCCTTTGATTCCCATCATTTCTAATATGCCGGGAGGAGTTTTTTGTATATATTCTAACAATGCGGTAAGCTTACCGGTTTCTAATTGTTCGATGATATTTTTCCCTATGCTTTCGCCAATACCTTTCACTTTGAAAAGTTGTTCGTGCGGTAGCGAGGACAATTGTATCGTTAGTTTTTCTATGGCGAAGGCTGCCGAAGAATATGATTTTGCTTTAAAAGAGTTGTCGCCATGAATATCCATTAGCTTTGATAACAAAGAAAAGTTGTCTGCTATATCGTAATTGTTCATCATAACTGTAAAATAATAAAGACGAATGATAGAATAAAAAAAAATCCCGGACAAGTCCGGGATTCGTATCTATTTCTGTTGTAGAAAGTAGAAATTGATTAGGCTTTCTTCGCAGCTTTTTTAGGAGCAGCTTTCTTCGCAGCCTTTTTAGGAGCAGCTTTCTTAGCAGCTTTTTTAGGAGCAGCCTTTTTAGCAGCCTTAGGAGCAGCAGCTTTTTTAGGAGCAGCTTTCTTAGCAGCTTTTTTAGGAGCAGCTTTTTTTGCAGCTTTAGGAGCAGCTTTTTTTGCAGCGGCTTTTTTAGGAGCGGCTTTTTTAGGAGCAGCTTTCTTAGCAGCTTTTTTTGCAGTTGCCATGTTTTTTAGATTTAATGGTTAGTAAATAATACACTAAATAAAAAAACTTATTTGGAACTACAAAATATTTTTTTTAAGCTGTTACTGCAGCAGGTAAAACAGACACTGTAGTTTTATCAGATTTACCTTTTTTAAACTCAACGATTCCATCAGATAATGCAAATAATGTGAAGTCAGTTCCTACTCCAACATTTTTTCCTGGATGGTAAACAGTACCTCTTTGGCGAATAATAATATTGCCAGAAAAAGCAGGTTGACCGCCATAGATCTTTACACCTAAGCGTTTACTTTGTGAGTCACGACCATTCTTTACACTACCTTCACCTTTTTTGTGTGCCATAATTGTATGATTTTACACTTTGTATTTTACAACAAAGTAGTTTTTACTTAATTAAGCGATGCTTTCGATTTTGATTCTTGTATAGTGTGTTCTGTGACCATGCTTCTTACGGAAGCCCTTTCTTCTTTTCATTTTAAAGGCGATCACTTTTTCACCTTGCACAAGATCACTAATGATTTCTGCTTTTACAGTAGCTTTTACAGCTGAACCTGTTGCAATAGTACCGTTCTTGTCAACAAACAGTACATCATTAAACTCTACTTTGTCTCCGGTTTTGCCCTGCAGGTGAGGAACGTACAAATTTTGACCTTCTTGTACTTTAAATTGTTGACCTGCGATTTTTACAACTGCTAACATAGCTATCCAAAATTAGGACGGCAAAGGTAAGGGTTTGGTAGAATAAAAAAGAAGAATTTTATAAATAAATTCTCAGATTTTAATAAATACCTTGCAAACGCTGCTCACAACCCCGTATTTTTGCCCTCTAATTGACCATCAATTAATTATGAACTTAAAATCTTTATTGGCAAAGCCTTTTGCCCAACTAATATATAGTAAAACGCAAAAGGGGATGCTGCAAGCGGTAGAGCACCAAGAACTTATATTCAAAAACCAATTAAAAATTGGTAGAAATACACTGTTTGGAAAAGACCATAGTTTACAGCAAGTTGCTGATTATGAGTCATTTAAGCAAGCAGTTCCTATTCGGGATTATGAAATGCTCAAACCATATATAGAGCAAATCAAGCAGGGAAAAGACAATGTATTATGGAAGGGGTCGCCAATATATTTTGCTAAAACCAGTGGAACAACTAGTGGGGTTAAGTACATTCCCATTACTAAAGACTCGATTCCCAACCATATAGACACTGCTCGAAACGCATTATTGTGTTATATGGCCGAAACAGGCAATAATGCGTTTGTAACTGGGAAAATGATTTTTTTAAGTGGCTCCCCCATTTTAGAGCGAACCGGAAAAATTCCTACGGGAAGATTAAGTGGCATTGTAAATCATCATGTACCGGCTTATTTAAGAGCAAATCAATTGCCAGGATTTGAAACGAATTGTATTGAAGATTGGGAAACCAAGCTAAATAAAATAGTAGAAGAAACCATCAATAAAGACATGACTCTGATAAGTGGTATTCCGCCTTGGATGCAAATGTACTTCGACCGGTTGATGGAAGTTAGCGGAAAAAAAATTGGCGAATTGTTTCCCAATTTCAGCGTGATGGTACAGGGTGGTGTTAATTTTGAACCCTATAAAGCAAAGTTAATAGAGAGTATTGGTAGAAAGGTAGACGCTATTGAATTGTTTCCGGCTAGTGAAGGTTTTTTTGCTTTCCAAGATTCACAATCAGCGAACGGTATGTTGCTAAATACCAATAGCGGTATTTTCTTTGAATTCATCCCCGTAGGGGAAATAATGAACGCTCATCCTACAAGATTATCTTTAAAAGATGTGCAGTTAGGTGAAAATTATGCATTAATTATTAATAGCAATGCTGGATTGTGGGGCTACAACATTGGCGATACGGTTAAATTTGTAAGTATACACCCATATAGAATAGTTGTAACAGGAAGAATTAAGCACTTTATTTCTGCATTTGGAGAACATGTTATTGGTGAAGAAGTAGAGCATGCGTTATTGAAAGCAATGCAAGTGCATAATGCTAAAGTAACTGAGTTTTCTGTTGCACCAATGGTTCAGCAAGGAAAGGGAAAAAGTTATCATGAATGGTTCATTGAATTTGAACAAAAACCGAATGATTTGGCTGCTTTTTGCGAAACATTGAATGGAGTGATGCGAGAAAAAAATGTTTATTACGATGATTTGCAAAAGGGAAATATTTTATTGCCCTTACAAATTTCGGTAGTACAAAAAAATGGATTCATTGAATACATGAAATCCATTGGCAAATTGGGGGGGCAAAATAAAGTGCCTCGTTTAAGCAATGATCGTGAAATTGCCAATGCATTGCAACCTTTTATCATACAATAGTTAAAGATTAATATAATATTCACAAAAGGATACCCAATATTTGTTTATTTTCGGCAAATTGGTGTAACATAAAATAGCTTAATGAGTATAAAACGCATCGCCATATTCGGGTCTACAGGTTCAATCGGAACGCAGGCATTAGAGGTAATACAAGCTAATCCGCAACTTTTTTCAGCAGAAATACTTACTGCTCAAAATAATGCCGATTTGTTGATCAAGCAAGCGCTTCAATTCAATCCCAATATGGTTATTATTGGCGATGAAAAAAAATATTTGACTGTAAAAGATGCTTTATCTAAAACAGGTGTAAAAGTATTTGCAGGTGAAGCTGCTTTATCTGAAGCTGCTTCTGTTGATTGCTACGATATGATGCTGGCAGGTATTGTAGGTTATGCTGGTTTGCGGCCAACATTAAATGCGATCGAATTAGGTAAACCTATTGCATTGGCCAATAAGGAAACATTGGTTGTAGCTGGCGATATTGTGATGAAAACAGCCGCTGCTAATAAAGTCCCCATTTTACCTGTGGATAGTGAGCATTCAGCAATTTTTCAATGTTTGGTAGGAGAAACAAAAAATAAAATCGATCAAATTATCTTAACGGCAAGTGGTGGACCATTTTTGGGCAAGAAACCGAATTTTTTGGTGAATGTTAAAAGAGAACATGCACTTCAACATCCGAATTGGAGTATGGGTGCTAAAATTTCGGTTGATTCGGCAACTTTGATGAATAAAGGGTTGGAGATGATTGAAGCCAAGTGGTTATTTAATTTGTCGCCCAAACAAATAAGTGTAGTGATTCATCCACAAAGCATTATTCATAGTATGGTGCAGTTTGAAGATGGAAGTTTGAAAGCACAAATGGGACTGCCCGATATGAAACTGCCAATTCAATATGCATTGGCTTTTCCAAAAAGAATCCCAAATGATTTTCCTAGGTATAATTTCAAGAAACCCAATGTATTGAATTTTGAAGAGCCCGACTTAAAAACCTTTAGAAATTTGCAATTGTCCATCGATGCATTGTATAAAGGTGGTAATATGCCATGTATATTAAATGCAGCGAATGAAATTGCAGTTTTTGCATTTTTACGCAATAGAATAGGATTTTTAGACATTACCGAATTAGTAGAGCGAACAATGAATAGTGTTAAATTTATTGAAAAGCCTACCTTGCAAGAATATTTCGATACAGATGCCAATGCACGTGAATATGCAGCCTCTTTAATTCAAATGTAATCTTAATTAAAAAATAAAATTTCAGAATAATTGATATGAATTTATTAGCCATTAGTTTGTCGATAGTAGGTGTTAAAATAGCACAATTCATCTTGTCATTTTCAATCTTAGTAGTGTTGCATGAATTAGGGCACTATTTACCAGCTAAATTATTTAAATGCCGAGTAGAAAAATTTTACTTGTTCTTTAATCCATGGTTTAGTTTGTGGAAAAAACAAAAAGGTGAAACAGAATATGGTATTGGTTGGATACCTTTTGGTGGTTATGTTAAAATATCAGGCATGATCGATGAAAGTATGGATAAAGCTCAATTGAATACTCCTGCTCAACCTTGGGAGTTCAGGTCAAAACCAGCTTGGCAAAGATTAATTATAATGGTTGGAGGAGTTGTGGTAAATATTTTATTAGCTATTGTGATTTTTATTGGGATTACTTGGGTTTGGGGAAAGCAAGAATTGCCAATCAAAAATTTAAAATATGGGGTGTATGCCGATTCATTAGCTAAATCTATTGGTATACAAGATGGAGATAATGTGGTAGGCATAGATGGTAAAGCTATTGTGAATTTTGGCACATTAGAATCAGATGTTGTTTTATCAGAAGCGAAGCAGTTAAATGTTTTACGCAATGGTCAGGAAATAGCACTCCAAATTCCTGATGGTTTTGCAAAGCATATTGTAAAGCAAAAGAAATTTAGTGGAATGTTGATGCCACGTTATCCAGTTATTGTGGATTCAGTAAGTAGCAGTGCAGTGGTAAAAGATGGACAATTATTAAAAGGAGATACGTTAATTGCATTGAACAACCATACATTTAAATATTATCAAGAATTTGATGCAATTAAAAAGAGTTTAAGTGATTCATTGGTAGTGATAACTTTATTAAGAGGCGCTGATACCATACATTTAAAGGCATTGGTAAATAGTAAAGGTGCGTTAGGATTTTTTCAGGTTAGTCCATTTGATATTTTAGGAACAGTTACTTTAAACTATTCCCTAATTCAATCTATACCAATTGGTATGGCTGATTGTTGGAATACCTTGGATAAATATATATCTGGTATAAAACAAATTTTTACTGGTAAAGTAAATGCTAGTGATTCATTAGGAAGCGTAATTAGTATTGGAAATACATTTCCTGGTGTTTGGGATTGGGAAAGATTTTGGACATTAACAGGTATATTTTCAATTGTGTTGGCTTTTATGAATATCCTGCCAATTCCTGCGTTAGATGGCGGACATGCATTATTCACCCTTTATGAAATGATTACCAAGAGAAAACCAAGCGATAAATTCATGGAATATGCCCAAATGGCAGGTATGGTATTGTTACTTGGACTTATGGCATACGCTTTGGGGTTAGATTTTTGGAGATTGTTTAAGTAATTGATAATTGGTAATTGATAGTTGACAATTGGTAATTGATAGTTGATAATTGGTAATTGATTGTTTTTAATTAATCAATTATCTCTTACAATTTTGATTTTTGACTTTTTAATGGGGCCGTGTTGGTTTTGACAGCATAGGTTGCTGTTGGTGTAAGCATGCAGTGCGTTGGATAATTAGCACTTTAATCTGAATATTCAAACATTAACTGGCAATACTCAGTATGCCATGGCTGCCTAATCAGTGATTAGCTAGTCATTTGGGCCGCCGCACAGGTTCGCTTCTTTCCAAGTGCCGCCGCCGACTCAAAACAAAAGGAGATGCTGTAACAAAAGGCTGTGCTTGTTACCTAAGATCATTCAGCTAAGCAGTTTGTTGGTTTGTTCTTTCCCGGCATACTGCCTACAATTAATAAAGAAATAAGCATGTAGAAAGCTAATGGTCGCGATGTTTGGACACCGGTTCGAATCCGGTCGGCTCCACAAGGGTTTTACCCTTCTCAAAGATTTAGGCACTCGGCCCGGTTAAAATCCGGGCCGCGCTTAAGCCCTTCTCCGCCCACATTTCACAATAAATTCTTAGGATACGCAGCACAGTCAAGGCTTTTAATATGATGCCAATTTAATATGGCTAACATAAAAGTGACTAATGGTTGGTAAATATAAATGGTCATCTTTTTCAGTGTTTAATGTGAATTATGTTGAAAAAACTATGACCCCATAATATCATTTTTAAAAAAGTTCAACAGCTCCTTTGTAATAGTTTGACTCCAAGTTAATTAACTAACTCAAACTATTATGATAAACTCAACATTAAGCTTCTTTTTTCGGAATAAACCCAACACACACAAAACCCAAATTCCATTGTTCTTTCCATCACAATGGGTAAGGACAGAACCCAGATTTTCATTGGGCAGTTTCTTGTTAAAAGTAAATGGAATGCTCAAACCAAAAGGGTCAAAGGCTATGATAAAAAAAATATCAATGATACCTTATTAACCATTGCTTCGTAAGCAAAACAGGTCTCAAACGAGTTATTGATTTCAGGGATGCCATTCAATCCCAATATCATTGAAAAAAAATGCAGATTTAAAAAGAATCTCGGTACTGTGGAGACGTGTGAAATATTCCCAGGTGTTGACATTGAATTTTATAAAACGCTTGATGAGATGGATCTTGTATTTGAAGATCTAAATCTTCACCCAGTGGAATTTCATAATAGAGTAAAAGAAACAATATTGATTTAGCTCATGAGTGATCATAACTTTAGCGAACATGCAGTCCTTACAAATGAACATAAAGATATAATCTGCGAGTGTATTAAAAATCTAGAGGATGAAAATGCATGATTTTCAAGATTGGAATTAAATAAATCGCAATGTGGTTAATAATTTAGTACCACCATTATAACTGCCTTTCTTATCTGTAAGCCAAAATGTAATTGTATAAGTTGAAGGAAGATTTGGCGAGCGTCCTGATTTGCCTCTTGAGTTATATTGCCTACCTGCAACTAGATCCCGATATCCATCCCCGTCAATATCTATTTGATCTAAATAATCAAACCATTTTGGTGGATTATTTGAATCTTCAAGTAATGGTATGGTTGCATTATCCATATTTTGTGATGTTACATCACTAAAACTAATCTAATTTCATGTCATAATATTGAACCCTATCTCTTACGTTACATTTCCATTTACCGACTTTATAATCCCCACTTGAAACGAAAGTGCCGTTTTTTCTTAAGTACATTTCACAACTAAAAGGGCCTTGTAAATCTAAATCACAATCTTCGTAATGAAATATGCATGCCTCTTTCTTCACTTGATAACCTTTGGTTTCATTCTTTGCTAAATAATTATCTGCACCGGCTAATTCTTTGAAATAGGTAACGGGTATATCATTTTTGTCTACGATTACGAATATTATTTTTTGTCTAGAATTTTGAACACATGATGGCCAACCACTTATAGAAACATTAATTTGTGAATTATAGGCCCTATTGGGATTTATAGCTGGTATATTTGAATGTTCTGATTCAATGCTGACTTTATTGAATTGCTGTGATACATCAAATTCATTAGTATTTTGCAGTATTTTTTTAGTGCTAGACGGTACATTTCCTATATCTTTAATACATCTAACAGAATTACCATAATATGTTGGCTTATACAATGAATAATTACCTCTTCCTAGTTCTTCATAATCAGCATTAAGTTCAAAGTATTCAACCTCGTTGTATAGATCGGTTAAACACCACCATATACTCCAGTTGCCTTGTCCCTTAAATTCGTCAAACTTACGTTGTCCCGAAGGTAAACCCGAAAAATTAAAACTATTTATACCATTACCCGAGAATAAAACCTGCTTTGCAAAATTACTTTGCACAGTCTCATGGTCTTTACATACATTACAAGCAATTTTTCTTCTAAATTCTGCACTCCAATCAGCGCAATTATTACATTTAACTTTACCAGGGATCCACCTTTTACTATCAATCCAACCGTGCGTGCTTTTTAATTTTTTACCGGCATTATTAGCTCCAATAAAACGCTCTAAATTTTCCCATTCTTTTTTAGAAGGTATATGATATCCTATTGGCGCCAATCCTCTTTCATCTATTACTGCATACATGTTGTATAATTTCCCATGTTTATTTCCATTTTCAACATCAAAATTATAATAACACCAAGCCGGTTGTTTATTTCTAACAGCATTTTCCCATTCTTCATGCGTCTTGGCTTCAAAAATCTTATCACCATTACGGAATACTGCTACAGCTAAATTTTTTGATTGCCAAGTTTGTAAACCTATTTTTACATCAGGATTTGTCTGGCAAAAACAACAAATTTGATAGAGAAAAAATAACAAGTTTAATAATAAGCAATGCTTCATTTCATTACAATTATACAATGAATTTAAGACTTTTATCTATTATATGGTATTTTAAAATGACCATTCCTATTAACTAACTATTTTCCAATTTAAAGCACCCTTAAACCATATCTTCGCAAAAAAATAATATGCAAAAACAGCTTTTTATATTTTTTTTTACTTCTTTTGATCAATTTGAATGATTTGGTGTTAGCACAATCGGTAGCGCTAGATTCTGTAACTGTTACAGCAAGTATAATCCCTCAAAAAGAAAAAGAAACAGGCAGAAATATATTAAGTATTAGTGGCAGCAATATTCAACAACTTCCAATTAACAGTATCGATGAATTGCTAAAGTATTTACCCGGAATTGAAATGCAACAAAGAGGCCACAGGGCTCACAAAGCGATATAATAATCAGAGGGGGACTTTTCAGCAAATTTGGTAGTCGTTGATGGAGTTCGAATAAATGAGCAATTAACACAGAACTTTCAGAAAATTATTTTCTACTTAATAGTAAATTTTCCTATCACGTAAATAATAGGCATACGAGCATATTTTAAAATCATCCAATTTATTAAATACAAAGTACAGTGATTTATTGGGGGCGCTTATGCCCGGAATATGGGTTTGTGCCGGGGAGGCAAATAAAATTGTAATGCAATAAACTAATGCATGTTTAACTATTTAATTTTGTGTGAATAAATTGGCGTTATAAACTACTTTAAGGCACTTTATTTACATGTATATTAGCGTACATTATAATCTTTACTGATTGAAAAAAAACATTTTTTCAATTGTGAAGGGTGGTTGTTATATAAAAAACAGACAGTTTATGATGAATCGAATTGTATTTTTTTTATTATTTGTAGTTGTTGCCAATTCAATTAAATAGTTAAGATGCACAGAAAGAATTGTTTATTATGTTTCATGTTGTTATTGTATTCCTTAACAGGGGCGCAAAACGCTGAAAAGTCATTAAAGAAAAGGCTACAGGTTTTATCTACAGCTTATATTGATACATTGCCAGTTACTCCATCTTGCCATGCTTCTAGCATTATAGAAATACCCGGAGGTTTGATGGCTACTTGGTTTGGAGGCGAGCATGAAAGTCACCCTTTGGTTGGTATTTATATTGCAAAGTTTTTAAACGGAAAATGGACTAAGCCAGTTGAGGTAGCTAATGGTAAACAATCATCGGGCAAACAATTTCCTACATACAATCCTGTTTTGCAAAGATTCCCAGATGGAGAAATTGTATTGTTTTATAAAGTTGGTCCTGGTCCTAGTGCTTGGTGGGGAATGCTTACTCGTAGCTTTGATAATGGAAATACTTGGCAACCTTCAGAAAAATTACCCCCGCACATTTTCGGTCCTATTAAAAATAAAGCGTACCTCAATTCGTCTGGCAAGCTAATTTGCCCTTCAAGTTCCGAAGACAGTGGATGGAGGGTACACGTAGAATATACGTTGGATAGAGGGAGAACTTGGTTGAGAACTGCATCACTCAATAAGGCAAGTGATATGGGGATCATTCAACCAGCTTTATTAAAACATTCCAATAAACATTTTCAACTATTAATGCGGAGCCAACAAGATACTATTATGACGACAACTTCAATGGATGGTGGGAATAGTTGGTCTACCCCCACGCGAACATCATTACCCAATCCTAATTCAGGTATAGATGCAGTAACCCATTCATCAGGAATAGATGTATTGGTTTATAATCCAACTCGAAAAGATGGGATGGATCGTGGTGAATTAGCCGTAGCTATTTCAACAGATGGGGTAAAATGGGAAAATAAATTAACTTTAGAAAGTGAAAAGGGTAGTGAGTTTTCTTATCCTGCAATTATAGAAGATGGTGAGCATCGGTTGCATATTACGTATACATGGAATAGAAAACGCATAAAACATGTAATTATTAAATTATAAAATGTAGTATTAAAACTTTCAAATTAATTAGATGAAACATCATAAAATAATTGTATCATTTTTTTTCTTAATAACGATCTGCATCAAAGGAGTTTCTCAAATAAACTACTCTACAGATGTTTTGGTAGTTGGTGGCGGAACTGCTGGTGTTGCTGCTGGTATTCAATCTGCCCGCTTACAGGTTAAAACAATCATCGCAGAGGAAACATCTTGGTTGGGAGGAATGATTACGGCAGCAGGTGTTTCGGCTTTTGATGGTAACCATAATTTGCCTTCTGGGATCTGGGCAGAGTTTAGGGACAATTTGTATAAAGCATATGGTGGTGCAAAAAAAGTTGAAACAGGCTGGGTAAGTAACACATTATTTGAGCCACATGTAGGGGATAGTATTTTAAAAAAAATGATTGCTAATACGCCCCACTTACAAGTGCTTTATCATCATCAATTTATAAAAACAATTGTAAAAGGAAATCAAATAGTTGGTGCAGAATTTAGTAATTGTTTAACTGGTGCGCGAATTACTATTTTTGCCAAGCAAGTAATTGACGCTACTGAATTAAGTGATGTAATGGCAAATGCTAGAGTTCCTTATAATATCGGTATGGAAGCGAATAGTTTAACTGGTGAAGATATTGCAGTAACTCAAACCAATGATATCATTCAAGATTTAACGTATGTGGCTATTTTAAAAGATTATGGAATTGGTAAAGATTGCACAATAGTTAAGCCTGATAATTATGATTCAGCAGAATTTGACTGTTGTTGTAATGAGTTTTGTAGTGATTCTAATAAACTGACTTCTAATGTAACCGCTCAAAAAATGCTCAATTATGGTAAGTTGCCAAATGGAAAATACATGATCAATTGGCCAAGTAAAGGCAACGATTTTTATTTAAATGTAATAGAGCTATCTGCAGGTGAGCGAACAGAACAATTGAAAAAAGCAAAAGAAAAAACGTTGCGGTTTGTGTATTTTATTCAAACTAAATTAGGATATAAACAGCTCGGCTTAGCAGATGATGAATATCCTACATCTGATCATTTGCCATTAATACCATATCACAGAGAGAGTAGACGACTTGATGGTGTTGTTCGATTTAAAGTGCAGGACATAGCCAATCCATTTCAGCAAAAAACAGCATTATATAGAACCGGAGTAGCAGTGGGTGATTACCCAATAGATCATCATCATAGACAAAATCCACTTGCACCGCAGCACCTTAGTTTTTACCCAGTACCATCATTTACGATTCCTTTAGGTGCTTTAATACCAAAGTATCATAAAGGATTGATTGTTGCAGAAAAAGGGATAAGTGTGAGTAATTTAATCAATGGGAGTACACGCTTGCAGCCATGTGTAATGCTTACGGGGCAAGCGGCAGGCGTGTTGGCAGCATTATGTGTACAGCAAAAAAAGTCTGCAATAGAAATTGAAATAAGACAAGTACAAGCTGCCTTAATAAATGCAAATGCGTATATTCTACCTTATTTTGATCTGCCTATTTCGCATCCACATTTTGCAGCTATACAGCGTATTGGTGCTACTGGTTTCTTAAAAGGGAAAGGCATACCTTATAAATGGGCCAATCAAACTTGGTTTTATCCTGATTCAACTATTAAAACTTCTTCTTTAATAGATGATTATAAATCACTTGCAACGATTCATTTGCATTCGGATCGATTAACTATAGCAGATGCCATTACTTTAATAATGTCAACAGCTAAGGTACAAAAAATAACCCCATCGAGATTAAATTGGAATGTAGTTGATCGTATGAAATTGCAACAACAGCTTCAAATACAATGGCCTAAATGGAAATTCACCAGCTTTGATACGAACAGATTAATTACCCGACTTGAATTTTCGGTGATGTTGGATAGTATTGTTCATCCATTTGAAATATTGAAAGTTGATCATCATGGATTTTTTAAGAAACCATGATGATCAACTTGTTGTTAATTTAGATTTATTTCTAGTAAGCCACCTGCCAATATTTGTTGATGTTTAATTGAATGAACTGGTATGGTCTTATGGTTAAATTGTATCGATTGAATACTATTTTGTCGATTGCTTTTACTTTTATTTACCTTAATGTGTAGCGTTTTTTTATTCGGTAATTGTATAATTGCTTGTTCAACTAATGGTAGCCCAAAAATGTATTCTCCACTTGCTGGATTCATTGGATAAATGCCTAAGCTTGTCCAAACATACCATGCGCTCATTTGTCCACAGTCATCATTCCCAATTAATCCATCAGGTCCATTTTTATACATACTATCTGTAACTACTTTAATCCATTTCGCAGCTTTTTCTGGATGGCCTAATGCAGTATACATATAAATTATTTGGTGGCTAGGCTCATTGCCATGTGCATACTGGCCAATTAATCCGGTAATGTCACCTGAAACGTTTTCACCGTGTAGTTCAGATGGAGCATTAAACAGTTCATCTAATTTATTCACCAATTGCTCGTTTCCGCCATATAATTTTGCAAAACCTTCTATATCATGTGGTACAAAGAAACTGTGCTGCCAGGCAGTTCCTTCAATATATTGTCCGGTTTCCCCATGTTCACTCAACAAAGGATCAAACGGTTCATTAAACTGACCATTGCTATTTTTGCTGCGCATGAAACCAGTTGATTTGTCAAATAGCTTTTTGTAACTCATGGCTCTATTCATGAATAAACTATAATCATCTTGTTTATTCAACTTTTTAGCTACCTGAGCGATGCACCAATCATCAAAAGCATATTCCAATGTGATGGTAACACTCCAGCCATGTTTGTCTTGTGGAAGATAGCCGTATTTTATATAATCAGGTGTTCCTCTCTGTTGCTGAAATGCACTTTTTTTCATTGCAGTATAGGCTAAGTTGTAATCAAAGCCCTTAATGTTTTTAAGTATTGCATCTGCGATAATGGGTACACTATGGTACCCCGTCATTGTATTGGTTTCCCATGTACTTAAATCCCAAACAGGCAGTAGGCCATTGTCTTCATACAATTGTAACATACTGTTAATCATATCAGGCAATTTTTCTGGTTGTGTTAGGGTGAATAATGGGTTTAATGCTCTAAATACATCCCATTGAGAAAACACAGTATATTTATTTTTTCCTTTCTTAAAGGTTAAGATTTTATTATCGTGGGTTTGATAGTTGCTGTTTTCATCACTCTGCAATACTGGCGCCATACATGTTCTATACAATGAAGTATAAAATCGTTCAGCAAATGAATGGTCATTTGTGGTAATCTTAATCTTTTGTAATTCTTTTTCCCAAAGTTGATCTGCGTTTTCAACAGCCATTGCAAAATTTTTATTTATGTTCTTATTTAATGTTGTCAATGCATTTTGTGTACTAACAGTACTTAAAGATACTTTTGTAGTTAAAGGATTTTCTGTTGAAAATTGCAGCAATGCTAAAACGCGCTTACCATCTGCTTTGTTAATTGTATGGGTAGAATCATTGATAAAAGCGTGCTGTTTTATTGGGCTTGAAAATTTGGCAGCAAAGTATATTTTTTGACCTTTTGCCCATCCATTACTAAATCGATATCCTACAATTGTATATTCATCAAGAATTGTTATCATCGCAGCCGTACTTCCATCCCAGTTGATTCTAAAACCCATATCAAATTTAAGCCATCCTGTTTTTTCAGGAAAAGTATACCGGTGAAAGCCAGTTCTTTCACTGGCTGTTAGTTCACAGGTAATGCCATTGTTTAATTTAACACGATAATATCCTGGGCGCGCTTTTTCGTTTTTGTGTTCAAATGGATATTTTGTTTTTTCTTTACGGATATCATTGGTGTCTCTTAAGGGTAATACAGAAATGTCGCACCAATCACCAATACCTGTTCCACTTAAATGGGTATGGCTAAATCCAGCTATGGTTTTACTACTGTAGTGGTACCCTCCGCACCAGTCCCAACCTTCATCTCCATTATCAGGACTTAATTGAACCATACCAAAGGGAACTGTAGCGCCAGGATAAACATGGCCATGACCACCAGTGCCTAAAAATGGGTCTACAAATTGGGTTAATTTTTGTGCCATTCCACAGTAACCGTTAAAGATACAAAGGACAATGGTGATTATTTTTTTCATTATGATAAAGTATTGATTGGTTATTTTAATTTATGTATATTGATTATTATACTCCATATAATGGCGATCTTGAATAGTTGATATGATTTTAAATCCTAAACGATCATATAATCTATATGCAGGATTGGAGCAAATAACATGTAACCTAACTGTTTTACGTAGTTCAGTGGCTCTCTTTAAAATATTTTTCAATATATTAGTACCAATTTTTTTTTGTTGGTATTCTGGCAATATTGTTATGTCTATGATTTTAATTTCTGTAGTTGATTCGGCGATATAAAGCCGGCCAACTGATTTTTTTTTCAGTTCAATAATTAAGTATTGTATCGATGGAAATCTGTTGCTGTAATCTGTATGTTGAGCCATTAACTGCATTGTTACAAATGCATGTTTTTGTACTTCTGACCAATTCGTTAATTTTAGTTCATCTTCTCGTGCTGAGCGATAAACATTGTAGATGAAATGTTCATCTTTCTTTTCTACTAATCGAAGTGTAATCATGTAGGGTTAGCCTATAAATTGCTGAAACAGTTTCAATATTATGCGATTAACTATTTAAAACAATATTTTTCAGTTCAATATTATTTTTTTGATTTAAATGATTAAAAGTAAATTCGATTTGCTTGAAATCATTGCTATGTATATTGTTATGGCTTATATAAACTTCCTGCCCCAATTTATTTAAATATACCTCGTAACTGTTTTTTTCTGTATTGCTGATTATTAAATCTAAATTAGCGGTTTGATAAGCAATTTTGTTTTCTATTTTATTGAATGAATGATGGTCATTGTAAGGTAATTCGCAAATAACAATAGTACAATTATGTATTTCTTTTAATTCAGTTGCCAATATATTAATTTCTTTAATTAGTTGATTGGGCGATTTAGATAGATGCTTAGAATATATAATACCTGCTGTTTGGAAAGTGGTTTTTACAATACAATATTGTTCTTGGGAATTTAATTGATCTATTGATATAATACTTCTGTCATTATTTTGTGCTAAATTGTTGAAATGAGTTTTGATTTTATTTTTTTCTAATAATGACGAGTTAATCCCATGTAAAATCGTTAATGTATTATTGCTCATCCTATTTGAAGAGATCAAATTATTTTCTCCCTTTGCATTTATTCCACAAAATATTAATGATGCGGTAGCTAAAGTACTTTCTTTTAAAAAAGATCTTCTGTTTTTCATTTATTTACATTTTACTTAAACTGATTTGGCAATATTTTATTCGATCAATAAGTTCAACATTGAAAACCATTGTTAATATTAAGTATTGATTTTTGAATAATTCATATACTTGCGGAATTATTTTAGATTATATTTACAAGGTAAATCTAATCTAAAATAAAAACAAATCAATCAATCAAATAATATTTTTTTATGTAATCGTTCCTAAATGATTTGTTAGGGAATATATTCATTAAACTCTAATTAACGATTGCAATTATCGCTGTGATTATTTAAGGGTAGATTTCCATGTAACGATAAAGTGTTAAAAAAACATTCAAAAAAATCAGCTACAGATGAAAGTTGGCATAATGTACGCACAATCTAAAGAGTATCCTAATCTAATGATGGATTTTATTGGCGCAATTAAAATTTCTTTGCAAGATTATATCGGTACAAAGAAAATTGAACCAGTCTATGAAAGTATTGGGATGGGTGGTGAGGGGAAAGTTATTGTTGAAAAAGCGGAGAAACTCTTATTAATAGATGAAGTGAATTTAATTGTAGCATTTATGGATTTTCCATTTGTTGAAAAACTTCAACCTATTTTTGCAAAATCTGGAAAATTATTGATTATTGTGAATACTGGTGCAAATTATCCATTTAGTTGGAAACCATTGCCAAATGTGATTTGCTTGTGTTTACATTACTCATTTTGTTGTTGGTTAACCGGAAAATTGGCGGTTAACAATCAATCAAACAAAGCAGTAGTGGCTTCATCTTTTTATGATTGTGGGTATTCGCATCTAGGTTCAATTACTCAATCTTTTTTGAATGCTGGAGGTGAAATAGCTTTTAACTATATTAATAAACAACAAAAAAGTGAAGATTATACGGTTGATGAATTAACTGATTTTCTAGCATCAAATACATCAATAAAAAATATTTTATGTGTATTTAATTCATATTCAGGAAAGTTATTCCTGAATAAAATTTATTCTTTTAAAAACCATTTCCCCTTGAACTTATTTGTTTCTCCAATGATGTTCGATAATGAATTTATTGAAAATCCTGCAACCTTAAACGGTATAAATATTGCAGGGTATACTTCTTGGTTGGAAAAGGACTTCTATAGTACTCCTTCATTTGTAGATAAATTTACTGAAAAATTTAATCGACCAGCAACTTCCATTTCACTTCTTGGATATGAATTAGGACTAATGTTAATTACAATTTTTCAGCATAAAATTGATGCCAATGATTCGGCAGCTATAATTGAATTATTTGCTTCTAAAAGTTTTTTCACTCCAAGAGGTGAATTGTATTTTGATGTTGAAACAAATTTCTTTGTGCCCCCAGTGCAAAAAGTTGGGCTAACTGATGAGCTGAAAATTGAAAATATAAACATTGACCAATTGATAAGTCAGTGGCATGAATTCGTAGAAAATACACCTCCGACAAGCTACTCTGGTTGGTTAAACACTTATTTATGTTATTAATTATATGTTTGTTTGTTTATGTGTTAAATTTTATTAAATATCATTTCTTTAATAAAAATTTAAGGTTAATTTAAAGGCATAAACTATTGACTTGCGATGTAGTTGGTTTATTTTTAAGATACTCAATTTTACAATTTCAATCATTATAAAATTGAATTTAAAATCTAATACTTAATTGAATATGGCGGAGTCATATATAGGTGAAATACGATTATTTGCCGGTAATTTTCCACCTAACGGTTGGATGTTTTGTGGAGGTCAATTATTATCAATTAGTGAATTTGACACTTTGTATAATTTAATTGGTACTACATATGGTGGAGATGGCGTAACAACATTTGCTCTTCCGGATTTAAGTGGTAGGTTTCCAATGCAAGCAAGTACAAGCTATCTATTATCTGAAAAAGGTGGTTCTGAAACAGTTACTTTGACAATTAATCAAATTCCCGCACATATACATACTTTGCTGTCGAGTACATTAACAGGAAATACCGACAATCCTTCAGGTAATTATTTAGCAGGTAATTCGATTAAATCATATGGAACAGGTACACCAACAGTTTCTATGGGTTCGGGAGCTGTGCAATCAGTTGGCGGCAGTCAGCCACATGAAAACATGCATCCCTTTTTAGCGGTTAATTTCATTATTTCTTTATACGGAATATACCCGACACAAAATTAATTTATCATTTCGAATCATATTAAATGGCAACACCTTTTTTATCTGAGATAAGAATTTTTTCTTTTAATTTCCCTCCCAAAGGGTGGGCTTTATGTAATGGCCAGTTATTATCGATTAACCAGAATCAAGCACTTTTTTCTTTAGTGGGAACGATATATGGTGGAAATGGAACAACTAATTTTGCTTTACCTGATTTACGATCTAAAATACCAATGCATGCAAGTAATGATCATGTTTTAGGGGAACAAGGAGGAGAGGCCAATCATACTTTGTTGCTAAGTGAATTACCAGTTCATAACCATATTGTTCTCGCAAGTGCCAATGCAACTAATTCCGCTTCTATATCTGCCAATTTTTTGTCTGGAAAAACAGGATTGTCGCCCTATCAGTCCACGGCAAATACAACACTTAATGCAGCGTCTATTGCAACAACAGGGGGCGGGCAACCTCATAATAATTTATCACCCTATTTAGTGTTGAACTTTTGTATTGCTCTACAAGGAATTTATCCATCATATTCCTAAATTAAAAACTATGGCAGACCCATTTTTAGCTGAAATAAGAATTTTTCCATTCAATTTTGCGCCTTCCGGTTGGGCATTTTGTAATGGACAAATTATATCAATTTATCAAAATACGGCATTGTTCTCTTTGTTAGGAACTTATTATGGAGGTAATGGAACTTCTACATTTGCATTGCCTAACTTTCAAGGAAGGTCGCCTTTGCATGCAAATCAAGGTGTAGGCTTGTCGGTAAGGAGTTTAGGAGAAACTGGTGGCACAGAAAATGTAACCTTATTAAGTAGTGAAATTCCAGCCCATAGTCATGCAATAAATGGAGTTGCAGTTGGTAATGCGGCAATTCCTTCTAGTTTAGTATCAATGTCAAATACTGCCGGGAGGCCGGCCCCTAATTTATATACAGATACACTAGGAACCCCTGTTAACATGAATATTTTGTCGCTTAGTAATTCAGGTGGCGGATTGCCCCATAATAATTTAATGCCCTTTTTGGTTCTTAATTTCTGTATCGCAATACAAGGAGTTTTTCCATCTAGGTGGTAATCAAAAATAATATACCCTTCAACTAGTAAATATGCAATTTTCAGCAGTTAATATTTCTATTGGTTATATCAATCAATCAAATCAAAAAAAAAGATATTTGCATGTTTGGTTTCTCTTGTTTTTTTTGATACAATCTATATTGATGTCGGCTACTCCCTATTTGCCAGTCCCCCCAATTAGAACTATTATTGTAAATACTTCTGCTGATACACATGCAGCCACACCTGCTAATGGAACTGGCGTTGACAATGCAGGAAATATTTCATTGAGGTCTGCTTTGGAAGCAGCTAATGCAGTAGGTGGGACTTCCATAATCAAACTTTCTGCTTCAACATATGCACTAAGTTTAGGTGCAATTGTAATCGGTGAACGAGCACAAAATATTACTATTAATGGAGTAGATTCTAGTACTACCATTATTGAAATGACTGCTACTAATAAAGATAGAATTCTTACTATAAACCCTACTGCAAATATTTCAAATGTTATTGTAACTATTAATAGCGTGCAATTTAAGGGCGGTGACTTACAATCAGATTTTTATGGAGGAGGAGCAATTATTGCTGGCGGAACTAATAACAATTTAACACTTAATTTATGTGAATTTAAAAATAATAAAGTTGGTAATAATAATGGTGAAGGTGGGGCTGTAAGGTATAACGGGGGAGGGTCATTGATTATTGATAAATGTATTTTTACAAGTAATATAGATAGTACTGGAAGTGGGGGTGCTGTAAGTTATTTTTTGGAAAATCTTACTTCAGCCGCAAATGGTTTTGTTTCAATTACCAATTCTACTTTCGATAAAAATATTGCAATGGGTAGCGGTTTTGGTGGTGGGGCAGTTTCAATTGGAACTCAGCCAAAACTAAATGTAGGTAATACATTTAATGCATACGTTACTAAAAATATATTCACGAACAATCAAACAACTGGTAATAATAGTGCTGGTGGCGCTGTTATTACTAATCACCAGTTTTCAAGTGCAAATACAATAAAATTTAATTATAACAGATTGTTTAATAATGCATCAACTCTTTCTCCTAATGCAGTTGCAATGATCAATGCTGATGGAAGTATAGATGCGAGTAATAACTGGTGGGGATGTAATAATGGATCTTCATTGACATCAGGTTGCAATAATGCTGCAATAATGGGTAGTGGTTATTCAGGATCAATTACAACTACTCCTTTTTTGCAATTAAAAATAAATATCCCAAGCCCTTCGGAATGTGCTAATACTTCAATAGTTGCAACAGCTGGTTTTTTGTCGAATTCTGCTAATAATTCTATTAGCAGTGATAGTTTATTTGCGTTTGTTAATTTGCCGATTTCTTTTTCTGCAGTAAATGGATCTTTATCAAATGCACAGTCTGCAATTCAAAACGCTAAAACAGCTACAGTAACATTTACTTCTCAAACACAGCCAGGTGTTGGATATATTTTAGCGCGTTTAGATAGTATACCCGTTAATGATTTAACAGCAAAATCATCATTCAATATATTCGGTCCAAAAATTACTAATCCAGTAATTACATCCGGGATATTTGGGAATTCATTCAACCAGACATTTACGCAATCTGGTGGTGCAGGTACAGTAAATTTTACTACTACTGATAAAATCCCCGCAAATCTTATTTTAAATGCCAATGGGAATCTGGCAGGTGCAATTGGAGAAGTAGATACTTTCCCCATTAAAATTCAAGCAATTGATTCTTTGGGTTGTAAGGATAGTGCAATTTATACTCTCATTACTTATTTGCCTACTATTTCTATATCAGGTACACCTAGCACATTTTCTACCTGTACAGGAATTGCTTCGTCGAACCAAATTATTTCCATTCAAGGGGATCATCTTACCGACATCCTAGTGATTAAAGCGCCAGCAAATTTTGAAATTGGGAAATCATCTGGAGGTTCATTTTCAGACACACTTCATTTTCCAGTGTTGGGTGATATTACTTCTGCAACTGTTTATATTCGGTTATCCTCTACTGCAAGCAATGCTCCAAGCGGAAATCTAATTGCAGAATCTAGCAATGCGTTAACAAAAACAACAGCACTTTCTGGTATTGTATATAATCACCCAACATCATCATTAAGTGGAACTGCAACTATTTGTAGCGGAGATTCTACCTCATTGAGCATTGCATTAACAGGTTCACAACCATGGAGTTTAACGTATACCGATGGCACTACACCTGTAACATTGAATGGAATTACCAGCAGTCCTTATAGTTTTAAAGTAGCGCCTTCATCTGCCAAAACCTATTCAGTAACATCATTGACTGATGCAAATTGTTCCGCTGCTGCAGGAGATAAAACAGGCACAGCATTTGTTGCTGTGAGTTCACGTCCAACTTCTGTTTTAAGCGGAAGTACAACTATTTGTACCGGAGATTCTGCCTCATTGAGTATTGTATTAACGGGTTCACAACCATGGAGTTTAACATATTCCGATGGTACAACACCCGTAACTGTAAATGGAATTACTAGCAGTCCATATAGTTTTAAAGTAGCGCCTTCAACTACCAAAACCTATTCTGTATCATCATTAGCTGATGTAAATTGTACCGCGGCTACAGTTGATAAAACAGGCATAGCAATTGTTTCTGTAAATGCACGTCCAACTTCTGTTTTAAGCGGAAGTACCACTATATGTAACGGAGATTCTGTATTATTGAGTATAGCATTAACAGGTACACAACCATGGCGTTTGACATATACCGATGGCAATACACCTATATCAGTAAATGGAATTGCCAGCAGTCCTTATAGTTTTAAAGTAGCGCCATCATCTGCCAAAACATATTCAGTAACATCATTAGCTGATGCTAATTGTACAGCAATTTCGGGAGATAAAACAGGTACAGCAGTTGTTTCTGTAAATGCACGTCCTACTTCTGTTTTAAGTGGAACTGCAACTATTTGTACCGGAGATTCTACCTCATTGAGTATTGCATTAAGTGGTTCACAACCATGGAGTGTAACTTATACCGATGGTACTACACCTGTAACTGTAAATAGAATTACTAGCAGTCCTTATAGTTTTAAAGTAGCGCCTTCAACTACCAAAACCTATTCTGTATCATCATTAACAGATGCAAATTGTACCGGTAATGCAGTCGATAAAACAGGCACAGCAATTGTTTTTGTAAATGCACGACCAACTTCTGTTTTAAGCGGAAGTACCACTATTTGTAACGGAGATTCTGTATTATTGAGTATAGCATTAACAGGTTCACAACCATGGAGTTTGACATATACCGATGGCACTACACCTTTATCAGTAAATGGAATTACTAGCAGTCCTTATAGTTTTAAAGTAGCGCCTTCATCTACCAAAACATATTCAGTATCATCACTAACAGATGCAAATTGTACAGCAATTTCGGGAGATAAAACAGGCACAGCAATTGTTTCTGTATATGCACGACCTACTTCTGTTTTAAGTGGAACTGCAACTATTTGTAAAGGAGATTCTACCTCATTGAGTATTGCATTAACTGGTTCACAACCATGGAGTGTAACTTATACCGATGGTACTACACCTGTAATTGTAAATGGAATTACTAACAGTCCTTATAGTTTTAAAGTAGCGCCTTCAACTACCAAAACCTATTCTGTATCATCATTAACAGATGCAAATTGTACCGCCAATGTGAGAGATATAACTGGCACAGTAGTAGTTTCTGTAAATGCACGTCCAACTTCTGTTTTAAGCGGAAGTACATCTATTTGTTATGGAGATTCCACTTTATTGAGTATAGCATTAACAGGTTCACAACCATGGAGTTTGACATATACCGATGGCACTACACCCATATCTGTAAATGGAATTACTAGCAGTCCATATAGTTTTAAAGTAGCGCCTTCTTCCACAAAAACCTATTCTGTAACTACTTTTAGTGATGCAATTTGTACAGGGGATTTGGTAGGTATTTTAGGTACAGCTACAGTAACAGTTAATCCTTTACCAGTTGCCGTAATTGCTGGTTCAACTTCGGTCTTAAAAGATGCTCCATCCCCTGTGATTGCGTTAACCGGATCATCTGGAATTAGTCCTTACTTGTTTACTTATTCTATTAATAATGGACCTCTACAAACAATTACGTCGATAAGTAGCGATAGTGTAAACCTATTGGTTCCAACAGTCGCATTTGGAAGCTATGCTTACCATTTAATAAGTGTTCAAGATGCTGGAAGATTAGGCTGTAAAAATAGCTATCATGATAGTGCTATTGTAAAAGTAATTGATGATAGGCCCCAAGGGCTAACTTATACTCCTTCTTCAATAGTGGTAAATGGAGGTGTTGCAATAAGTAGTCTATTGCCAGTCTCAATCGGTGGAAAAATAGATCGTTATGAAGTGAGTCCTGCTTTACCAACTGGCTTGCTATTAAATACTACTACAGGAGAAATATCAGGCAAATGTAATTCATTGGTTTCTGGAAAAGAATTTACTATAACTGCTTATAACATTGCGGGATCAATTTCATGTACAGTAACTATTACTGTAAATGTTTACCCTTCTTTATCATCATTTAATTCTATTACTGCAAAGTATGGCGATAAAGATATTACTATTACCCCTCCAACTAGTAATAGTGATGGCGCAATAACTTATTCAAGCAGCAATAGTTCTGTTGCTATAGTATTTGGAAATAATATAAAAATAGTTGGGGCTGGTACAGCACAAATCACTGCATTGCAATCTTCAAGTAACAATTATTTATCAGGATCTATTACAACTATTTTATCAGTAGCTAAGTCGGTTCTAAATATTAAAGCCGATGATGCATCAAAATGTTTGGGGGATAACAACCCTTCATTTTCCTATACTGCAATTGGCTTTGTAAATGGAGATGACCTTACTAAGCTTACAAAGTTACCAACATTACAGTCTGATGCAATTAAAGGAAGTAGTATAGGGAATTACTCAATAGTACCGGCTGGTGCAAGCTCAAGTAATTATGAAATAAACTATCAATCGGGCATTTTAACGATCAATCCATTACCTGCTGTAAGCGTTGCTGCAACTTATTCGAAAGTAAGCAAAGGAACCAATGTAGTATTAAATGGTATAGGCGATGGACAATTTAAGTGGTCTCCCGCTGCATATTTATCATCCCCTAATGCCCCAATTACAATCGCCAGAGTGATGGAAAAAACTACTTACACTGCAACTGTTACCAGTTCTTTGGGATGTGTAAATACAACTAATGTTACTGTGGATATTAATGAAGATGTTAATGTATCACCCGCAATTGTATTTACACCAAATGGTGATGGAATCAATGATAAATTTATTATAAAAAATATTGATAGTTATCCCCAAAACAAGTTACAAATATTTGATCAGTCAGGAAAAACGGTCTATGAAAGGATAAATTATAATAATGATTGGGATGGCACAATTACCGGTGAGTCGAAATTTACAAACAAAACTTATTACTATGTTTTAACAGTAAATGGAAATATAACTAAAAAAGGAGCGATTACTATTTTGCGGTAATTTTATTTTAATTGATGGCTTATTTTTGAAATACCCTACATTTTTTTTATTTTTAAAAAATATAAAGAAAACTCAAATGTTTTGGTGATTTTGATTAAACGAAGCTTTTTAAAATAAAATTGTGGAAAATAAAATAATTAATTTGGTTGAATTAGCTGCCAACGAGTTGAATATTTCAGCTGAAATGCTGACTCTCAATAATAAATTTCGTGAATTGCCCAATTGGTCTTCTTTGAATGCATTGTTGTTTGTTGCTAAAATTAATGAGGAAACAGGGATTCTAATTTCTAGTGCTGATCTAGCAGATATGATTACATTAAGCGATATCCATCATTATCTAATCAAGAAATTAGCTTAAGTGGCATTTTCTACATATCAAGGGGTTTTTATTAAAGGGATAGTAAATGTTATTCCATCAACAATTGAAGATAATCTTGAGTTTTCATTGATTAGTCTGGAAGATCGGCTAAAATTAGTTGAGCATACTGGTATACGTTTTCGAAGGATTGTAAATAATAATAATCATACAGTAAAGTATTTATTTCAAAAGGGATGTGAAGAATTATTAAATAAATTGGGTTGGGAAAGTCATTCAGTTCACCTGTTAATTTGCGTAACGCAAACTTCTATTCAGACCATTCCTTCAATTGCATGTCAATTGCATGAGGAACTAAAACTAGCTGCCGATGCTTTATGTTTTGATATGAATTTAGGTTGTTCAGGTTATACGTATGGATTAAATACTATTATATCACTTTTAAAATCGATTGAAGGTAAAAAAGTAAGGGCGATTTTATGTAGTGGTGATATTTCATCTATTCTTATTGATTCAAATGATAAAGCTACTAAACCCATTTTTTCTGACGCTGTTTCTGTTACTGGAATTGAGTTAGATAAACAGGATGAATTCATTTCTGCCTTTTTTAATTTACAAACTATAGGCAGTGGAAGTAAAGCAATATATACTGAAATGAATAACAATCAGCAACCTGTAATGAAATTGAATGGAATAGATGTGTTTAATTACTCGGTTCGATATGTTCCCTCTAATATTTTAGAGTTATTTAATTATGCTAAAATGCAACAAAATATGTCTGCTGCATTTATATTTCATCAAGCCAATCAAATCATTAATAATGTATTAATTAAAAAATTAAATTTAGATCATTCAGTTGTACCAAGTACATTACATGAGTATGGCAATACTTCATCAGCAAGTATTCCTATTACTTTAACCAAATTTATTCAGATGAATAATCCCCAAAATCAATGGGTATTAATTTCAGGCTTTGGAGTTGGATTTTCATTGGCATCAGCTTTAATTTTTATTTCAAAAAACATCTATTGTAAAACATTAGAATTATGATTAAGATAGATATTGTGATACCAATTTATAACTCTTCAGCTATTTGTGATAAATTAGTAAACGAAATTAATATTTGGTATGCAAAAGGTAAGTTTTTTCCGAATGTGATATTTGTAAATGATGGAAGCAATGACAATGTTGAGCAAGTTTTAAATAGTTGTTTAAAAAATGTAAATTTTACATGGCAATTAATTCGCTTGGCTAAAAATTATGGCCAGCATACTGCAACTGCGATTGGTTTTCATTTAAGTAATAATGAAATAATTGCTACACTTGATGATGATTTACAGCATTCTGTGGAATCTATCAATTTGATGTATGATTGTTTAATTGCAGAAGAAGCTGATCTTGTTTACGGAAACTTTATTAATAAGCAACACCATAAAATTAGAAATATTGGTACTAAATTATTAAAAAAAATATTACATACAGAAAATACAAATTATACTATGGTTAGTTCGTGTCGTTTGATGCGAAAAAATGTTATAGAAATGTTTAAACTACAAAAACAAAAAATTCATTTTATCGATGATTTTTTATTATTGGCCGCTTCTAAGTCAGTTTCTTGTTTTGTTGTTCACAACAAAAGGGAAATTGGAAAATCAGGATACTCGACATACGGGTTAATTAAAATGGCTTTTTCAATTATTTTATTACACTCTTCACTTCCTTTAAAGTTAATTACACGAATGGGTGTGATAATTTCTGCAATATGTTTTTTTATTGGTACATATTATATTTATCAAAAACTTTTTTGTAGCGTAGCCATAGGTTTTACATCAATTATTGTTGCAATATTTTTTTCTACAGGCATTGTTTTGTTTTCTTTGGGAATAATTGGAGAATATATTCGACGAATATGGGTGTCTAAACAAAATTTAGACCGAGTTTTTATAGCTAAAATTTATTGATATGTTTCTCGCTGGATATACATTAGTACCAATTTCTTTATCTAGTATAGATGTTGTTAGAAATTGGCGGAATGATCCTAGTATCTCTGATAATATGGATTATCAGGAATTTATAACAGATGCTGCACAACAAAAATGGTTTGAAAGTTTGAATAATAGTGAAAATTACTATTACTTAATTAAAAGTAAACAGCAATTTATTGGATTAATACATTTAAATTGTTTCGATGAAATTAAAATGACAGCTCATGCAGGGTTATTCATTGGTGAAAAAAAGTATCGCGGAACAGGGGCATCATTGGCGGCCTCAATTTTGATATTGTCCTTTGCATTTGAAACACTTGATTTAAGATCGATTTATGCAAAAGTTAATAAAAATAATTCAGAAATAATTAAATACAATCACTTGCTTGGATTTGTAATTGATTCTGAAATGGATGAAAAATTTCAACTTTATATTTTAACTACTGAAAAATTCAGAGAAAAGAAGCAAAGTTTAATTAACTTGTTAAGTGCTGTCAATCAATAACTATCTATTTAAAATCCTCCATCGAAATTCATTTACTTTGTTTATGATTTTTTGAACGATACTTCTATTTTCTAGTTCTAAGTAGTTTATTGTGAATAGGGAAGGATTCAATATCCATTTTATTGCTCTTAAATAAAATGGGAGGTAAGCGTATGGAAATTTATGTATATTTAATAGAGGTTTTAATATTGGTTGTATTTTCTTAAAAAATTCATTACGATTGTGCCAATATAATAGTTTATTTCTTTTAGGCAACACTTCCATACCAATATGGAAAGTTAAATGTGCATTTGTTAAATAAAGTGGGTTTCTAGAAAAAGCTGCTATATTGTTTAGAAGAGTAACCTCAATAAAGGGGATACCAACTATTATTTTTCCTAAAATAAAATTACGAAGTAATTCAGCTTTAAAAATAAAACAATCGAATCCTGGATGAGACTTTCCAATTTCGGAATACAATTGTGAAATAGTTAAATTATTTGCCGATTTTTTGCTGATTCTACGCCTATTTATAACAATCGCATCATGGCCATTTGCAATATAATCTGACACAACATTATAAAAAAATGGCATTAGTGCAATATCAGCATTGGTGTATAAATAATAGTCAGCTTCATTTACTTCGGAGAATTTATCGAATATCTCAAAAATATAGGGTAATTTTTTTTCCTGAATTGTCGGGAAAATTTCCAATGTAGATTCTTTTAAATCAGATAGTTGATGAAATTCTACTGGGGTAATTGTTTGATCTTCTGTGAATTGAGTAGTATATAAATTAAGTTTAATGTTATTATTGGCCCATTTTGAAGCTTCTATAATACTTTTGAATGTTATTTGTTGGTATTTGTAAAAATTAGCGCTTTCAGTTACATTTACCGGATTAATTAAATGGGCAATTCGAATCAATGAGAGAAATTTTATTCAATAGTATGTATAATTCAGCAAATTATGCTAAAAATATCGAATTACTCCTAACTGATTATGAATTATTTAGAAGTAAATATTTTTCGAACAAATGTTTAGAATTTTTAAATAAATCTTTTTCTGAGGCATCGTTATTTCTTACACATTCTGCTACTGGTGGTTTAGAAATGATTGCAACACTTATTGATATTCAGCAAGGCGATGAGATCATAATGCCATCATTTACATTTGTTTCTACTGCAAACGCATTTGTTGCTAAGGGTGCCATTCCTGTTTTTTTGGATATTGACCCTATTACTTTGAATATTGATGAAAAATTAATTGAACAGTCAATTACTAAAAAAACAAAAGCTGTCATAGCAATGCATTACGCTGGTCATCCATGTAATATTGATACGATAAAAACAATATGTGATAGATATAAAATCTATATGATTGAAGACGCTGCAATGGCATTTGGGGCAACTTATAAAGGATTACCCTTGGGTAGTTATGGGGATTTTTCTGTTATTAGTTTTGATATTACCAAACAAATTAATGCTGTTCAAGGTGGTGTTCTAATTGTTAATAATAATCGTTTTGCTGATCGTGCAAATAATGTATATCATTTAGGTACCAATAGAATTGCATTTAATCAAAAAAGTGTACAATACTACGAATGGGTAGATGTTGGTTCAAAATATCAAATGAATGAATTAAATGCCGCAGTTTTATTTGAACAGTTACGAGAGTCAGATAAGCTGTTAAAGCATCGACAACAAATAACTCAGCATTATTATAATCGGTTATTGCCTTTGAAAAAGTCAGGTAAAATTAGTATGATGCATGAACATTATGTTGCGCATAATTTTCATGAATTTTATATTTTGTTAAATACACCAAATGAAAGAACTTCTTTGCAATCATATTTGCGTAATCATAAGGTAGAGTCAATGTTTCATTATATACCGCTACATCTTTCTTCATTTGGTATGAAAAATGGAAAATATATTGGTGGAGAATATTCAGAGATTATTGCAAAAAATATCTTAAGATTACCTTTGCATCATGAAATCACTGAAGTGGATGTTAACTTTATTATTGGCTTGATTTTTAAATTTTTTAATGAAAACTAACATTTCAACCAACCTACTAAAACTGATGTTAAAAAATTTAGATAAGGAAACTAAACTGAAAGAACTAAAATATTTAGGTTATACAAAGTTGGGTAAAATTGATGTTAATCTATTAACTGAAATAAAACAGCAAACAAGGGAATTAATTACAAGTACCAAACAGAAATACCCCAGGGGCGAGTTATTCAATCTTATAAATGCAGACATTGAAACTAAGCAGCGTTCTAACAAATTGGTAAAAAAGTATTTCAATAGTTATTTAGAATCAGTGTTAGATACAGATTTTGTAGATATTTATCCAGTGTCTCATATCATTAAGCCCTTTGGTAAAAAAAGCAGTATTTGGCATCAAGACTCTGCAATAGTAGATGAAAGAGTATCTTTCTCACTAAATGCATGGATGCCATTGGTTAAGTCACATTTATTAAATGGTTGTTTGTGGATATTACCTGGGAGCCATATTAGTACAAATTTTAAAAGACAATTCGGTTTTAATCCTATTGAAGGAAACACATTAAAGCGTTTAAATAAGTTTTTTGTACCAATTTTTGTTGACGCTGGAGAGGTATTGCTTTTTCATCGTAACTTAATACATGGGTCTTCTATCAATTATTTACCCCTTAATAGAGTTGCTTTAGAATCAGTTGTGGTTAATAAGGGGGCTCAGTTAATGAATTTTCATCGTGATGAAAAATTGGCAAAGCACAAAATATTAGCATTTCATGTCGATTATATGCATTTTTTAAAACAAAACCCTAAGGAAGACTTTTATAATGGGATTTACCAATATACTGAAATGGAAGATGATCATAAAGAAGATATAAGTAATTATTTAATAGACAATATTCCCTTATTTGTTGATTATGCAAAACAGCTATAAGAATGTATTTAATAAAAAAAATTTTATTTCATAAGTTTTATCAATCTAGAAAACCATATGGGCATTCTATGCCAGCATTTATATCAGATATGCAATTACATATAGATGAAATTATATCTGAATGGAGTAAATTTAAAAATGAAAAAATGGTTATGGGTATACCCATCGACGAAGTATCAGTAGAACAAAAGTCCCTTAATGAAGATAAAAAGTGGAAAGCTGTTTTTATTTATGGATATAATTATTTTACTCCAATAGGAAACGAATATTTCCCAGTAACAACTCTGTTAATTAAAAAATGGAAAAAAGAGATAACATTGGCTTTTTTTTCAATATTAGAATCAGGGAAACATATACCCCCTCATATGGGTAATAATCATAGTGTAATTAGAACTCAAATTGGTATTGATATTTCATGTCCTGAAAAAACTTGTTTGAGAATAATGGATAAAACCATTCAATTAAAAAATAAGGAAATAATAGTATTTGATGATACATTTGAGCATGAAGCCTGGAATACAGACTCACTGCCTCGTATAGTATTAATTGTAGATAGTAGAAAGAAAATGTCAACTTTTTATGATATACTAAATAGGGTTTGGATGAAAAAAGTGGAAAATTCAATATATGTTCAAAATGCAATAAGAAACATTAAAAATCAATCATTTTATTTATGGTAATTATTGGAACAGGTGGGTTGGCCAAAGATATTGTCGGAAGTCTCGCAAGAGATAATCGGCATGGTGATTTTTACTTTTATAATGATCGTACAGATAATCAGGATGAGTTATTTGTAAATCGGTACCCTATAATTAGGTCTGAAGAAGCACTAAAAGTACATTTTAATCAAAAAAATAATTTATTTGCGGTTGCAATTGCAAATCCAATCAATAGATTTCGAATGACAAAAAAAGTTATTGAGTGGGGAGGTAAACTAACAACTATAATGGCGCTTAAGGAAAATGTTAGTGAGTTTACAACAATAATGCAAGGATGTATTATTCAGCCAGATGTCGTAGTAAGTAGTTGTGTTACTATTGGAGAAGGTTCATTTTTAAATTGTGGGGTGATAATTGGTCATGATGTAACAATTGGAGACTATTGCTCATTTGGTCCTGGCGCGAGAGTTTTGGGCAATGCATCAATAGGTGCATACTCATATATTGGTTGCAATGCTGTTATTTTACCAGGTGTTAAGATTGGTAAAAAAGTTAGAATTGGGATCGGTAAAATTATAGATTTCGATATTCCGGATGGTACTAAAATTGTTTAATATGCTGTTTTATTCTTTATACCATACTTCTCAATCTTCTACTGAATTTATTGAAATATACAATTCACATAAATTGATTCATGTTGTTCAAGATACTGAGGTGTTGGATAACGACAACTATTTTAAGCAATTAGCAAAATTAGTAGGTATCCCAATTATATATGAAGAGGATCCTGTTACCGGAAAAATTATTGCTAATAAGTGGACGGAAATTAAATACGATAAAACCAAGTCTGCTGAAACATATAAGCATAGTTCTACTTTTCAACCACTTCATACTGATTATGGCTATTTCTCTTTTGAGATTGAATCTTCTTTTTTTTATTGTATAGAACAAGCTGCATTTGGTGGAGCAACGACTTTTATTGATGTAGATAGAGTTGTAAACGTCCTTGAGAATAACGAACCTGTATTGTTTGAAAAATTGCAAAAAAATATTATTCAATTTGGAAGGAAAAATAATCCCATTGCTCATTTCAATGGTTTTATTTTATCAAAAGATGAATTTGGTTGGAAGATTAACTGGAATTATTATAGGGCTATTACTGATGAACAAAATAGAGAACTGATCAATGAATTTAAAAATTTCTTAGATATTCAAATTGAAAAATCAGGAGAATTAATTGAAATTAAGTTAAAACCCGGCGAAGCTGTTTTCTTTAAAGATAGGCGGTTGCTTCATGGTAGAAATTCATTTATTGGGAATAGGCAACTTAATAAAGGGGCTATTGCAACATGTATACCCAATGAAGTAATTCAACTGTTGGGTTAAAGTATTACTATGGAACAGGATACCTTGTAATGTTGTAATTAAAACGAGATGTAGGAGAAATTACATGTGATAAATTAAGTAGTTAAAATAATATATGAAGCTTACTGTAGTAATTTTAACATACAATCATGAGAAATACATCAAGCAAACCCTTGATAGTATTCTCATGCAAAAAACTGATTTTAAATTCAATATTATCATAGCGGACGATGGCTCTACAGATGATACAATAACTGAAATTGAAAAGTTTAAATCAACATCTTCAATTGAAATAAATAATTTATATCATTCTTCAAACATAGGTGTTTTGAATAATGCGTTAAGTGTATTAAATAAAATTCAAAGCGATTATATTGCTTTTCTTGACGGGGATGATTATTGGATTTTACCTAATAAGCTTCAACAACAGGTTGATTTTTTAGATTCAAATGAAAATTACTCGGGCATTTTTCACAATACTGCTATAATTAGCGACAAAACATCCTCTGCTATTTTATTTGGAAATTCTAGTAAATATTCTGATGTATATAAATATCAAAAAGAAATTTATCCTGCCGATATCATAAAACGTTTAATTGTCCCTACATCATCTCTATTACTTCGTACTGATTTTCTACAAAATATTGATCTACTTCTTTTTAAAGATAATTATTCGATAATTTGGAAGTTATGTTGTTTGGCAATTAAAAATAGTAAGTTTTATTATCTTGATGAAGTCATGAGTGTTTATAGAAATCATGAAAAAGGCATTTCAAAATCCAAAAATATTCAATTCCATTTTTCACATACATATTTTCTTGAATCATTGTCTAAGCGTAAAGATTTTGAAGAATATTTATTAGATATTTATACTGCGTTGTCTAAAGAATATATTTTAGTAATTGAACGAACTATAATAAAAGACAATAAATTAAAAAAAGTATTTTTTCGGTATATACTCTCTGAACTTAAAAAAACCTTCTATTTTTATAAATCTATTTTTAAATAAATCAATTCACAAATAAACATGTGTGGAATAGTAGGGTGGGTTAACAAGAAAAATATTGTCAATAGTGAACTATTTACTTTAATGGTAGAATCACTTCATCATCGTGGACCTGACGCAAATGGAATGCATTTTTCTTCAAATAATAAAGCTGCACTTGGCCATACTCGTTTGTCTTTTATTGATTTAACTAAAGATGGTGATCAACCAATCAGTAACAACCAAAAAAACATTTGGATTTCATTTAATGGGGAAATATATAATTATGTAGATTTAAAAAATGAATTAAATGATCTGTACTCATTTAAAACGAATACAGATACAGAAGTTATAATTGCAGCATATGAAATATGGGGAATATCTTTTCTTGACCGGTTAAAAGGTATGTTTGCTATTGTAATTTTAGATGAAAGGATTAATCAACTGTTTTTGATACGTGATAGATTTGGTATTAAACCATTATACTATTACAATGATTCTGAACACTTAATATTTGCTTCTGAACTAAAATCAATATTATTATCTGGTATCCCAATTAAAGAAATTGATTTCAGTTCTTTTGCTGATTTTTTTGTTTATAGGTATATTCCATCACCTAAAACGATTTGGAAAAATATCCAAAAAATAAAACCTGCACATTATATTGTTTATGACACATCAAGTTTGCAATCTAAAGAAATTGAATATTGGTCATTGATAAGTAAGACTACTATTCAGGAAGATGCCGAAATGATTCAAAAAGTGGGTGATTTAATAAAATTGTCAGTTAAGAGTCATTCTAAAGCTGATGTCCCAATCGGAGCTTTTCTGAGTGGAGGATATGATAGTAGCGCATTGGTTACTTTTATGAAATATTGGGGGCTTTCTCCAAAAACATTTTCAATTGGGTTTGACCATTGGGGGGAAAGTGAACATACTTATGCTCAAATAGTGGCTCAGCATCACCAGCTTAGTAATGACTATTACATTGCCAATCAAAATAGTATTTCTTTAATCGACAAGATGCCATTAATTTACGATGAACCAATTGCTGATATTTCAATCATCCCTACTTTTTTAGTCTCACAATTAGCAGCCAAAAAAGTTAAAGCTGTTTTAAGTGGGGAAGGTGCTGATGAACTATTTGCAGGATATACTTGGCAACAAGAATTTAAAAGAAATGCTATGAAACCCAAATGGCTAAATAAATTCATATCTTTATTTATGCCTTCTCGTACTGTCGATTTCTACGCAAATTCAATGGGAATGGGGAAATTTGACTATGAGGAACTTAAAAAAATGATATGCCCCCATCTTCACGAATATATTCCAAAAGACCCTGATTGGTTTTATAGGAAACATTTTATAAAATCGTTGTCTCCATTAAAGTCAATTCAATATTTAGATATAAAATGTTTTATGGCCGAATTGGTTCTTACCAAAATAGATCGAGCAAGTATGGCAAATTCCTTGGAAGTTCGTGTGCCATTTTTAGATCATGATTTATTTGAAAATATTTTTAGTGTAGAGGAAGATTTAATGTTTAAAACAAATCAAACAAAATATTTACTGTATGAAAATATAAAGAAGGAACTTCCTCTTTCTATTTTAAATCGAAAAAAACAAGGCTTTGTTGGACCCGATGAATATTATATGCAAATAGATTTTTATCGTAAAAAATTTTCTAATTCGAAATTGGTAGAGTATAATATCATTCAGCAAAGCTATATCGATGAATTATTAAATAGAAAGTATGATTGGAAACTTTGGAAAATATTAGTTATGGAAAATTGGTTTGATTATTGGATGTCTAATTAAATTTGATAATAGACTTTTAATACATTTGTTAATGATTTATTATGATTAAAAACATACTAATAACGGGGGGGGCAGGTTTTATTGGATTTCATTTGAACAAAGTTCTTAAAGATCAATTTGAAATTCAAAATCTGGATGCATTATTTGAACGAAATGTATCATCATCAATACGTAGTAATCTTTTAACTGATGTAATTATAAAAGACATTAACGATAATTTCATAGATCAACTTAAAAATAAACCTCAAATTGTTATTCATCTTGCAGCTGAAACTGGAATTGCAGGTTCGTTAAAACATCCAGATAAATATTTATCAGCAAATGTTCAGGGAACTTTTAATGTATTGGAACAATGTAGAAAGAATGGAGTAAAATATTTAATTTATGCAAGTAGTTCATCTGTTTATTGTCAAGATAATACAAAATGTATGACTGAATCTGATTCTACCGATTTTCAACTTTCGTTTTATGGAACAACTAAAAAAATGGGTGAATTGATGGTTGAAAACTATTGTAAACAATTCGGTATTACTGCGATAGGATTGAGATTTTTTACAGTATATGGCTCATGGACAAGACCAGATATGGCTGCATATAAATTTATGCATCTAATCAAAAATAACCAACCAGTCGTATTGTATAACAATGGAGATATTTATAGAGACTTTACTCATGTTAGTGATGTTGTATATTCAATAAAGCTTTTAATTGATAAAATTCAAAATGAAGATATTGGCACGCATCAAATTTTTAATATTGGTTATGGTCAACCAATAACTGTAAAACAATATGTAAATTCGATTGCAGCGTCAATGTGTTTACCCGTGAATTATAATTTTAAGAAATTACCGAATAACGAATCAGCCTATACTCATTGCAATAATGATAAGTTAAAAACATATATTAATTTTACACCTACTTGTAATCATTTGTATGGAATAAATGAAATGGTTAGTTGGTTCAAATTGTATGAATATGACTTGTAAAATGATGATTTCTCTATATTGAATAGAATACTATATAACCTGATTGGTTTTTTATATATGAATAATAATGTTTTTGTTTTTGTTGTTTGTGGAGATAAGGAGCATATCGACACTTTACATTTTTCATTGAAATATTTAACTAAATATTCAAATTATTCTATTGTTGTTGTAACAGATAAAAAAAGAAATGAATCAGAAATATTTCATCATGCTATTATTGATATAAATACACCTACATACTTAAACCATCATCAGGCAAGTATATACCTTAAAACTGGTCTATATAAATTTCTGCCAAAAGGGAACAACTACTGTTATTTAGATACAGATGTTATTGCATTATCTCCTCATTGCAATCAAATTTTTAATGAATTTGTAATGCCTATTCGTTTTGCCCCTGATCATTGTAAATTAAAAAAATTTAGTCCATATGCTGTTAATTGTGGTTGTCTGCATAGGTGGTCTATTGATAGAGATATTTTCAATAATGCTATAGGAATGATGGATAATGATAAAATCATCATTGATACTAATTTAAAAGACAAACAAAAAGTACTTAAATTTCAATTAGACATTATTAAAAAGTCTATCATTAAAAAACTAATATTTGGATTTAAATATTTAATTTCTGGATCTAATTTCATGCTGAATAGTGAATTTTATTTCGATAAGACAAAACGGACATGGCATTTGTTTACAGGTGATATTTTATTGCATGAATTTAATTTTAAAAAAATTGAGGTGCAAACTGGTTTTAAATATTTAAGATGGAAACGAATATGGCTCAATAAAGCTGGAGTGAATATTTGGAATGATCAATGTGATCATTTAGCAGAATATATACTTGAAGATTTCAAAGTTAAAATAGTCGATAAAAATTGGCAACATTGGAATGGGGGGGTGTTTTTGTTTAATGATTTGAGTCATGAATTTCTCGAATCTTGGCATACTAAATCACTTAAAATCTTTAATTATCCTAATTGGAAAACTCGTGATCAAGGTACACTTATTGCTACCGTGTGGCAATTTGGATTACAAAATCATCCGGTTTTACATAAAAAATGGAATTTTATAGCAGATTATAATAATAATGGCCTTTGTTTAGATAGTGATAAAAACGCTATAAGCGACGATAATTTTAGCACAATGTATATGCCTAATTTTATTCATGTTTATCACAATTGGGGAAATACTAATTGGTCTGTCTGGAATTGGATTATAACTAAGTTTGAAAACGAGTATTAAATTCGATATTGAAATTGAAAAAAGTATTATTTAAATATAGGTTGATAATTATAGCTTTGATCTATATTATTTCCAGTATGATAATCAATGAGAATCATCCTTTTTCAAGATTCCCAATGTATAGTTCATTTCCAAATTGGTCTTATTCTTTTTTCTTTACTGATTCTAATAATCGATTTATACCATCACAAAAATTTCATGTTTCTGGTGGTGAATTGAGCCATTTATTTTATTCAATTTGTGAAAGTGTACAAATTCAATATGGTGACGGAATGGAATCAAGTAGAGCGCTAAAGCAAGTGGGTAATGAAATGATTAAATTATTAGATGCACGAGGTGCTTTTAAAGCACATAACAAGAGAAATATAAAAATATATAGATTGTATTTTTTATATAACAATGATTCTATTCAAAAAAAATATTTTTTGATGTATGATTGCAAATGAAAATAGTAATTCTACTTATTTTTTTGAAAAAAACAAGTGGAAGTTTGGTCGTTTATCCTTTATTATTTATTGGTTAATAGTTTTTCTAACCTCAATAATTAAAAGCAATCAAATACCATTTCCTGTAGGTATCTGTTCCTTAATTAATTTTGAATGGTTGCTCTTACCTACTATTAAATCCTTTTTTATTATTCTATCTTTACTACTTTGTTTATTGTACTTATTAGAGTATAAAATGGCTTGGGTGTGTTTCTTACTTTTTATGATAAGTACAATTTCATTTACTATAGAAGAGTCAAATGGTCTATATTACCGAAATACATTGCTTTCGGTAATATTTTTTGTTCAATTTATATCATATTCTACTTCCTCTAAGGAAAAAAATAAGTGGATCAATAGCATGCAATATTCCATTCAAGTAATTCTTGGTGCTTACACATTGTCTGCAATTTCAAAATTAAAAACAGCTGGTTTTTATTGGGTTATCAATGGGAAAAGAATTACTTTGCAAATACTCAAATCTCATTTTCAAGAATTTTCTGATTTCGGAAACCAATTTTATTTGGTAAAAGGTAATTTACTTGTCAATTATATTGAGCATCATCCAATGATAATTTATAGTATATTAACCATTTCATTGCTTTTGGAATTATTTTCTTTGGTTGCTTTATTCAATAGTAAGATGACTTTTTATTATGGTATTTTGCTTCTTTTTATGCATGTGGGTATTTATCTAATTATGGATATTGCCATTTTACCAATTATAGTGCCAATGGTAATTTTTATGATAAATCCATTATTTATTTCCTGGTATATAAGTAATATAAAAATTATCCCTATTTTCAATAAATTATACAATAAAATGTAGCATAAAGCGTAAACAAATAGGTTAGATTCAATACAATGGATAATGTTTCATTTTGTACTATAACAACCCATTCACATCTTTACAAGGTATATGCACTTGCAGATAGCATAATGCCCTATAAATTACATGTTTTACTAATTGATTCAAATAAAATTCCATTAATTAATAAGGATAATATTGCTTTTGTAACTTTAAATCAAATAATTAATGATTTATCAATAAAGATTATTGATAAATATTCTACTAATGCTAACAAACTTAGATGGGGATTAAAACCTGTTTTTTTATCCTATTTATTAAATCATCATGTCAGCGTAATTTATTTAGACAATGATATTTTATTTTATGCTGATCCTGCATTTTTATTTGAAAAACTTTCTTATTCTTCTGTGTTGCTTACCCCTCATTTTTATGAAACAAATCCTAATAATAATCAAAATTGGTTTGAAGCTAATTATAGAGTGGGTTTATTTAACGCAGGGTTTATTGGAGTTAATTTTAATGCGCTTGGTTTTTTAAAATGGTGGTCTAATTGTTGTTTGTATAATATTAAAAAATCATTTACTAGAGGGCTTTTTGATGATCAAAAATATTTAGATTTGGTTCCTATTTTATTTGATAATGTTGAAATATTAAAACATCCAGGTTGTAATTTTGCTGGTTGGAATTATAAAAATTATCAGTTAGATAGAAATCAATTTGGTGAAATTTTAATAAATAATCAACATAAAATTATTTTTATTCATTATGCTGAATTAAGTTGTATTGTTTTTTCCAAAATTGATAATCCGTTATTACCAGAGTATAATTATTACAATCTATTATTAAAACAATACAATGCTAAGTATTCTTTTAAAAGAAAAATATTCAATATAAATACGTTTATTACTTATTTGTATTTTTTGATTTGGAAATTTAAAAGACTTTTTGAATAATTATTCAATCTTTTTATAAATATCATCTTTCAATATTTAATGATGAAAAAAAAAATATTTCTTTTCAATTTTAATTATAATAACAAATATTTATATTTTATTATTGTTTTAACAATCTTGATTTATACTAATACATTATTTAACGGATATAATTTAGATGACAATCTTGTTACTCAAAATCATCCGTTAAGTTCCAAGGGATTATCTTCATTTAGAGACATATTTTCTACACCTTATTATGAAGATAATATGGGATATGCTTATGGATATAGGCCAATTGTTCATTTGTCATTTGCAATAGAAAATCAATTGTTTGGTGAACATCCCTTCGTAAGTCATCTCTTTAATTTGATATTTTATTGTATAGCTGTTTTTTTGTTATTTAAATTATTGTCTAATTGGGTAGGGCATAATTATAGGTTTATTGCTTTTATTGCAACTGTATTATTTGCTGTTCATCCCATACATTCAGAAGCTGTTGCAAGCATTAAAAATAGAGATGAAATATTAGCTTTTATATTCATGCTACTTGCTGCATTGTCACTTAACAAATTGCTAAAAAAGTATAGTTTCATCAATTTGATTCTTGTTGGTATTTTTTTTGCTATTGGAATGTTAGCGAAGAAAAGTATATTTCCAATGTCTATTCTACTGCCAATTATATCACTATCAATACATCCTATATCAATTAAAAAATATTTTTTAATTCTATTAGTATTGTCAATCCCATCTAGTTTAATTGCTGTGGATTTCAAATTACTATTTTCATTAAAATTAATGTTACTGCAAATTTTTGTTTTAATATTTTTCTTTATTATAACACTAAAATTTAATGAATTACATATCTTTTTTCAATCTAAAATAAAATATATTTATTTGGGATTGATATTGATGTCATGGGCTTTAATGTTTTGTTTTTTATATTTTAATAATATATTTTATTTCGTACTTGCTATATTTACAGCACTTATTTATTTATTTAAGTATAATTATTACGGAACAATTCTTTTAATTCTTCAATTTGCAATCGTAGGATTTGTTAATGATGTATTTAATTTCAAATTATTATCTCTTTTTTTATTACTTATTCAAAATCCACGGTTTTTATTTCAAGCAAATAAAGATTGGTTAATTTATGTCCTTGGTTCAATTATAATTGTTTTTATTTTAATTCTTAATTTTTCAATTGCAAATATTTTACTTATAGGAATCATTTTATTCATTTTTTATTCGTTACAAAATAATATTTTATGGAGTATTATCGTTTCTCTTGTTGCATTATTAATTTCTATTCTATTTTTTAATTTCTCTGTTTTTACTCTTTTACTTTTATTTATTACTATTGTTTGTTTTTTTATTCATCAGAATTATGAAAAGATAATCATTAAATTTTTGCAATTATTTTCAATCATATTTATTTTGATTTATACTTTTATCAATTCTTCAAATGTTATTTTTAAAAAAACAAATAATAATTTAATTGTTAATAATAATACCTATTTAACCAGTACAAGTATTAATTTAGATAATGAGCAAATTCAACTTTTCAAATTTAAAGAAGGTAGAAATTTACAATTTGTTGAAAATACTTTAGTTAAGCCTCATTCTTTTAGCGAAACACTAGGTACTGGGATAATTACAATTGGGACCTATTTAAAAATTCTAGTTATACCTACTGAATTGTCTTTTTATTATGGATACGCTGTTATAAATACTACTTCATTATTCAGCTTCAAATCAATATTTTATCTATTGATTTATTTGATTATTTTTTTGATGGGTATTATCTTTTACAAAAAATATCCTTTTATTTTAATTGGTTATTTATGGTACACAATCTCAATATTATTATTTAGTAATTATGTAGAATTAGTGGCAGGTATGGTTGGTGAACGATTAGCATTTAATGCTTCGGCAGGTTTTTGTTTATTTTTAGCCGCTTGTTTATTTATGCTTAAAGAAAATATCAATTTTAAATATAAAAAAATATATATTTATTTATTTGGTTTATTCATTTTATTGCTTGCTGTTAGAACTGTATTTCGAAACAATGATTGGTCAGATTCGTTAACCTTAATGAAAAATGACATTAATCATTTAGATCAATCCGCTCAAGCTCACAATTTATTAGCTTTAAATTTAATGGATATTTCTACAAAAGATATTTCATTAGATAGTATTACAAAAAAAAATATACAAGAGGATGCTTTAATGCATTTTAAACGTGCAACTCAAATTTATCCAGCTTTTTTTAATGCATGGTATGATATAGGAAGGGTTTATATTTCACATAAGGATTTAATACAAGCTAAAGCATCTTTCGAAAAAGCTTATTCAATTGATACTTCAAGTTTATTGGTTTTAGAAGAATTAGTAATTACAAGTTTTGAACTACAATTAGTGGATGATGTTGAAAAATATGCTACTATATATATTAAAAAAGATAAAAGTAATGTTCAAATTCATGAATTATTATCTTATATAATGTACTTGAATAATATTAAAAATAAAGCGCTTATGTACGCACAAAATGGATTACTATTTTTTCCTGATAATCAAAATTTTAAAATCATCATTGAAAACTGTAAAAGCAAATAAATTTTTAAAAAAATAAATTAGCTTTTTTCTTTATGTACAACTGTTTCCCATATAATTATATTGAGTTTTAAGTATAAAAATTGTACTTTTGTTTCTTTTATCCAATAATAAAATTGAGTGTTTTTTGCTTTTCTAAGCAATTTATTTTATGAATAACCTTTTAAAAACAGTTTGCTTTTATATTGTTTTTATTATATTGACAATTTCAAATCATTCTGTACTTGCTCAATGTAATTTTACTAATACAGGTAGTGCATCTGTAGTTTCTTGTTATGCTCAAAGTTTATACTTGGGAGATGGGGAATCTAAAAGTTTAACAGTTGTAACTGGTCATAAATATATTTTTAGTTATACAAATAATGATCGTAGTAATGGTATGTGTATCAATGGTGCTCAAGTTACAGCAAACCCATATACATATACAGCATCTAGCTCAGCTAATATTTCTATTGGTATCTTCAGAAGTAATGGCAGTTGGTCTGGTTCTTCAGCTGTATTAAATTACAGAAAAGAAAATATTTCTATTTCTCAACACCCTTTATCTACCTATAGATCTGTAAGTAAAAATTCTTCTCCTGCTCCTTATACGGTAACTGCATCATCTGAATCTGGTAGTTCAGCTATAAATTATCAGTGGTATGTAAATACAACAGCCAATAATTCAGGTGGAACTGCAATTAGTGGGGCTAATTCTAATAGCTATACTCCATCTACTTCATCAGAAGGAACAACTTATTCTTTTTATTATTGTGTTGTTTCACTTGCAAATGGTTGTTCTGCAACTAGTAATGTTTCAGGTGGATTTATCGTTTATTCTGTTGCAGCAAATGCATTAAGTTTTGATGGCACGAATGATTATGTAAATTTAGGTAATTCAATTACTTTCCCTAATTCAGCTCCTTTTTCAATTGAAGCATGGGTTAATCGTGATGTAGCAAGTGGAGGTATGGTAATTAGCAAGTACAACGGTAATGTCGCAGGACAATTTCAATTGAATGTTAATTCAAATGGAACAGTATCATTTTCAAGAGAAGTTAGTCCCTGGACAGTTGTTTCGACCTTAACCATCCCTGAAGGTAAATGGTCTCATATAGCAGCTACTTATAATGGTGCAACCATGTACTTATATATCAATGGTCAACTTGCTGGCTCAATGGCAAGTGGGAGTGTTGGTACGACTGGTACAGCTTTAACTGTAGCAATTGGATCTAGTTTTGCAAATAATTCACCTATTAATTTCTTTAAAGGGAAAATTGATGAAGTTAGAATTTGGAATGTGGCCAGAACCCAATCGGATGTTCAGGCTAACATGTACAATGAAATTAGCCCTTCAACATCAGGCCTTCTCAGATACTACAATTTCAATATTACTTCTGGTGGTGCATTATTAGATGCAGTGAGTACTCCAGTTGATGGCACTTTGTCTAATTTTGCAATGTCCGGAACCACCAGTAATTGGGTAGAAAGTTATGCAATGGTTATTTCTTCATCACCTTCTACCAATAATATAACTGCTAGTTCTTTCACTGCAAATTGGTCTGCTCCAATAGTTGGAATTGTTGGAAACTATATTTTAGATGTTTCAAGATCGCCTAATTTTACTAGTTTTATTGCTGGTTACAATAGTAAAAATGTTGGTGCCGCTACAACCGCTGTTATCACAGGTTTAGACAATAATGCTATTTATTATTGGAGAGTGAGAGCTGAAAAACCCTCCGTTACAGGCCAAGGTGGCTATACTGTTACACAACAAATTCAGACATTATCAAATGTTAATTTTGTTCCAGGTAGTGGACTAAATTTTGATGGTACTAACGATTATGTTTCTACGGCTTCATTAGTAACAAATCCTACTTCCTTTACGTTGGAAGCATGGTTTAATACTACAACAGCTAAAGGTGGTATAGTTGGATTTAATAGTGCAAATAATATTACAGGTGCTGGTTCTTTTGATCGTTTTATTTGGATGAGTTCTGATGGTAAAATTAACTTCGGAGTATATAATGGTACTTCTAATGCATTAAAAAGTTCCAATTCTTATAATGACGGTAAATATCATCATGTTGCAGCAACATTTTCTACTGCTTCAGGAATGAAGTTGTATTTAGATGGTATTTTAGTGGGTAGTAATACGCTAAATAATATAACTGATTATAATGGTTATTGGCTAATAGGAGGTATGAGGTCATGGGGGAATAGTAATGGCGACTTTTTTCAGGGAACAATTGATGAAGTTAGAATTTGGAATACGGTAAGAACTCAAGCTGAAATTCAGGCCGGAATGTACAATGAGATCAATCCTTCGGGTTTATCATCATCATTAACTAATTACTATCGCTTTAATGCTGCATCTGGATCAATTTTAACCGATTACTCAACAAATGATAAAGACGGAACATTAATGCGATTTGCATTGTCTGGAACTACTAGTAACTGGGTAGAAAGCTATGCAATGATAGTCCCTCAAACGTTGAATAGTACCTTAGTAAATGGTAGTGGTTTTACTGCAAACTGGACTGCTCCTATTGCAGGTTCAATAGAAAATTATTTACTAGATGTTTCTACAAGCCCAGTTTTTGCCACATTTGTTGCAGGTTATAATAGTAAAAATGTAGGGAATGTATTGTCTTCAATAGTTACAGGACTAAATCCTTTTACAAATTATTATTGGCGTGTTAGGGCAAATAAATCCTCGGTATACGGTACTGGTGGGTTTAAAACTCAAACAGTACAAACATCCAAGGAACCCATCAATGTAACATCAACCACAGTGAATTGTACTTACGATTTATTAAGTAATTCGCCGATAGTTGTTGACCCTAATGTTAAAGTTGTTCATTCTCAAAATATTGATGGTTTTAGGGTAATCATTTCAGGTGGCAAAGAAGATGGAGATGTATTGTCTTTTACCGGTGTACTTCCCTCTGGAGTTACTACGGAAGCATATAATTCTTCAACCGGAGTTTTGGCATTTTCAGGAAGTACTAGCTCGGCAAATTGGCAAACTTTACTAAGAACAGTTACTTTCAAAGCATTTAAAAAGGGTAGATCAGTAAGAACTATTTCCTTTTCTGCAGGATTATTAAATTCCTTCAGTAATGGTCATTTTTATGAATTAATTACTACTAAAGGAAGTTGGAGTTCAGCAAAGGATGCCGCATCCGCAAGAGGTTATTTGAATTACTCAGGCTATTTGGCAACAGTAACCTCTCAAGCAGAAAATGATTATATTAAACAAATTCTAAATGCGGATGCCTGGATGGGCGCATCAGATGATTATGCTCAAATCAATTCTGCTTTAGGTACGGCTCCCTATGCAAATCAAACCGCATCTGAAGGAAAATGGTATTGGGTTACAGGCCCTGAAGCTGGAACGCAAATTACAAATTCAAATCATCCGGTTACGATAGTGCCTGGAAAATATAACAACTGGTACAATAATGAACCAAATAATGTAAACTCTTCCGAACATTACGCACAATTTTACTCTACTCGTGTTGGTAAATGGAATGATCTCCCTAATAATAATCAATTAGGTTATTTGGTTGAATATGGTGGGCTATCAACAGATATTGCACAAACACCGAGTTATTCCATCTCATTAAATATAACATCTCCAGAACCAGGAAATGCACTCCATTTTGATGGAAGTAATGATTATGTTGCTATTCCCGATAATAATTCTCTTGATTTAGCAAATTCTTATACGCTCGAAGCATGGATTAAACCTACTTCTTTCTCCGCACTTGCAGGGATAATCAGTAAATATCATAGTCCAAATGCAAATGGTTTTTCGCTTCGATTGTCTGGTTCTAGCCCCTATACCGGAATACAGTTTGATGAAATGACTTCTTCTAATGGACTACTTTCTGCAGATAAATGGCATCATATTGCAGCTGTAAAAAATGGGTCAAGTCGAAAGTTATATGTAAACGGACAAGAAGTTAATTTAAGTGGTACAGGAATTTCGACTTTAGTAAATACAGATTCAGTTAAAATTGGAAGCGACTTTAATGGTAGGTTTTATAATGGGGCAATTGATGAGGTTCGTATATGGAGTTCGGCTAAAACACAAGCCGAAATTAAAGCCAATATGTTTGCAACGCTACCAGCTAATGCTTCAAATCTTGTTGCTTATTTTAACTTTAATCAGGGAAATGCTAACGATAGTAATATTGGAATAAATGTTGTTTATGACCAAACGGATTCAACTAATAACGGAACTTTAAATGATTTTGCATTAACCGAAACAGTTAGTAACTGGATTGAAAGTTATGCTATGGTTGCTCCAGTGATTACATCTCCTACAAAAAAATATTCACTGGGTTTTACCGCTAATTGGACGTCTCCTGTTACTGGTATAGCTGAAAAATATTTTTTAGATCTTTCCACAGACAGAACTTTTGGTTCTTTTGTAACCAATTATAATAATACTGAAGTTGGTAATGTTAATTCGGCTGTGATAAATGGATTAGCGGCCAACACAAAATATTTTTTACGATTGAGAGCTGATAAATCAGGCTCAGGAATTTCAGGAACAGGAGCAAACTCAAACATAGATTCAATTATAACAAATGTTACTGAAACTCTTGTTGCAAAAGGAGCTTCAGACAGAACTTCTGTGAGTTTTACAGCTAATTGGTCTGCACCACCCATACACAATATTTCCGGTTATCTGCTAGACGTATCTACTAATAATACTTTTACTGCACCGGTTAACGGTTCTCCATTTACTGTAACTGATACATTTAAAAATGTAACTGGATTAACTCCCAACACTACTTATTTCTATCGAATCAGAGTCAACCGTTATAATAATTCTAATACAATTACTACCAACACCAATGCCCCTTTTGCAGCAATTGCTATTTCCTCTAACGCTGTTTGTAAGAATGGTACATCGCCAATTGTTACCTTTACGGGGTCTGGTAGTAGGGCGCCATATACTTTTGTTTATCAATTAAATGATAGCAGTAGTCAAACTATAACCACAACAGGGCAAAGTGATACAGTAACTTTAAATGTTCCATCCAACAACATCGGACTATTTAAATACACAATAATAAGTGTAACAGATGCTGATAACGGATCGAATACTCAAAGTGGCACAGCGTTTGCAAACATTAATGAAATACCGGTTCCTACTTTTATACTTAATGCCCCTTTAACTATTTGTTCTGGAATTCAAAGTACCTATAGTACGCAAGAAAGTCAATCTAATTATCAATGGACTATTTCCGGTGTGCCAGGTATAGATTATTCAATTGAATCGGGTAGTGTTGCTTCTACGTCTTCAACCGTTTCCCTGAAATGGTTAACAAATGGTAATAAAACTGTTTCGGTAAACTATACCAGTTTAAATGGTTGCACGGCTTTAAATCCTGCTATTTCAAATACCAGTGTATCACTTACCCCAATTATCGGAAGTATAAGCGGAGCAAATTCAACAACTGTTGGATTAACTAAATCGTTATCGAATGCAACCTTAAGTGGGGTATGGAGTTCTTCCGATAAAGGGATTGCTTATATTGATAGTAATGGTTTAGTTACAGGAATAAGTACAGGCATTGCAACTATCAACTATACTAAATCAGTTAATGGGTGTTCAAATTCGGCATCCTTAATCTTTAACGTATTGGATGCTCCAATACCAACTATAACATCATTGTCTTCTAGTGTTGGGATTATTGGTTCTTCTAATGTTATTAAGGGAACTAATTTTAATGGCACATCGGAAGTAATGATTGGTAATTACTTAACCTCCTTCACCGTTACGTCTGATTCAACTATATCAATGAGAATACCGGATGGTACCGGCTCAAACTTATCAGTTTCAGTTACTACTCCAGGTGGTATTGTAACTAAAGGAAATTTATTTACTTATGTAACCCAAACTACACCAACTATAACCTCATTTACTCCAACATCAGCTGGTTCTGGGATGGTAGTTAGTATAACAGGAACTAATTTTACTTCAGCCACTGACATAAGTTTTGGTAATGCCGTAGCCAGAGGCTATACGATTGTTTCGGACGTGCAAATAAATGCAGTGATAGATACTGGATCTACGGGAAGTATAAGTGTAACTAACCCGGCTGGAGTTGCTACAAAGACAGGTTTTACATATGTAGCCTCTCCAACAATTACTTCATTTACTCCAACTTCAGCATTAGCTGGTAGTACGATTACGATAACTGGAACTAATTTAACAAATGCCTCTGCAGTAACTTTTGGTGGTGTTTCTGCAGCAAGTTTTGTTAAAGTTTCTTCAACTGTTATCACTGCAGTAGTATCTTCCGGAGGCGCAACCGGCAGCATTAGCATTACTACTCCGGGTGGATCAGTTTCAACGCTCACAGATTTTACCTATATACCACCCGTACCTACTATCACTTCCTTTACTCCAACCTCAGCGGGTGCAGGTGCAACAGTTGTGATAAAAGGAACAGGTTTCTTTAATATTAGTTCTATAACTATTGGTGGAACAGAGGTTTCCAGTTTTACAATTGATTCATCTACACAAATTAAAGCGATCGTTGCCTCGGGTACTACAGGTAAAATCGTTATAATCAACTCTTCAGGTTCTATAACATCATCTACTGATTTTACATTTATTCAACCTCCAACAATCTCGTCCTTTACGCCAAGCTCTTTAGTTTCTGGATTAATTGTTACGATTTCCGGATCCAATTTTACCGGAACAACTTCAGTAAAGTTTGGTGGAACTGCTGCAACAAGTTTTACAGTGTTATCTTCCACACAAATTACCGCTGTAGTAGGAGCTGGAACGTCAGGAGATGTTTCCGTAACTACTTTAGGTGGAACAGCTACTAAATCAGGATTCACTTTTGTTGGGGCCCCATCTATTATTTCTTTCACACCATTGGCCACAGGTACGGGTAATTCTGTAACTATCTCCGGATTAAACTTTACCGGAGCATCTGCTGTTAGCTTTGGAGGTATCCCCGCTGCAAGTTTTACTGTGGTTTCTCCTAGTTTAATAACTGCCGTTGTTGGGACAGGAGCAGATGGTATTGTCTCTGTAACTACTCCTGGGGGCACTGCTACGCTTGCTGGATTTACTTTGGTGCCTACACCTACAATCATTTCATTTAGTCCAAACTCTACCATTAAAGGAACATTGGTTAATATTATCGGTACAAACTTTAATAATGCAAGTGCAGTAAGTTTTGGCGGAACAGCTGCAGCTAGCTATACGGTAGTTTCTCCTATATTAATTACAGCTGTTGTGGGTAATGGTTCTACAGGAAATATCAGCATCACTACTCCAGGTGGTACTGTTACTAAAAATGGATTTAAATGCAGACCAATTTGGGTAGGTAACCATAATTCAGATTGGAATAATACTTTAAACTGGGTTCCACAAGTTATGCCTGATTCGGTAGCTACTGTTTCTACCGAATTGAATCAACCTATCATAAGTTCAGGAACGATTAGCTATAATGATGTAATAATTAATAACGGAAGTCATGTAAAGATCAACGGTTCAGGAGAACTGAAAGTTACCGGTAAAATTATTAATAATGGCGTATTAGATGTTACTGATGGAACTGTATCACTTGAAGGTAATGATTCCTCTATCTCTATCACTTCTGGTACTTTCAAATCAAATTCAATAAAAAATTTAAAAATAAATAAACCGGGTAAATTCGTAACACTTACTGATACGTTGAAAATTACTGGTTCAATCTCACCTACTGCTGGAACATTGAAAACCAATGGGGTATTGATTCTTAAAAGTACCGTAGATGGGGACGCAAGCATTACAGAAGGTAGCCCAACTGGAGGATATATTGATGGCAATGTTAAAGTTGAAAGATATTTAGGAAATACTCGTAGTTGGCGTATGGTGGGTTTCCCTTTTAGCAAAGACTCTGTTATTAGAGGAAGTATATTGAAAAACTATTATGCCGGCGATTATGTGGCATACAGTTATAATGAAGCTTTAGATAATGGAAATTATGGTAGTTCTGGACCTTCTAATGCGGGTTGGATTTACCTAAGTAACACTAAATCGATTACTGCCGATAAAGGACTATTGTTGGTTGGAGGATCTAGCTCTTTAATAAATCTTACTAGTAAAGTAAATACAGGCACTCAAATTATTCCGCTTGCATATTCAGCAAATAAAGCAAGTAATAAAGGCTGGAATTTAATCGCAAATCCGTTCCCGGCAAACCTCGATTGGGACAAAGTAATTGCCGCAAATCCGGGTATTAATGTTGCAAACGCAATTTATCGTTGGGATCCAAACAGCCAGGGTTATGCAACTTATGTTAATGGATTCTCAACAGGTAATCAATCTAATATTATTGAAAATGGGGCTTCGATTTTTGTACAGTCTTTTGGAGCAAAAACTTTCACCATTTTTGAATCATGTAAATCAGAAGAAAGTCCATCAGGAAGATTATTCTCGGCTCCATCTCAAGGTGCAATCCGCAGTTTATCTATACCGGCAGATAAAAGCATCATCAAATTGTATTTATTGAAAGAGGGCGATTCCACCGCAGATGAAACCATATTAAGATGGGGCGCTGATGCTGATGTTACGGATAGTTTCGACTTTAAATTTGATGCATTTGATATGGGTAGAACGGCCGGGCCAGATTTGAGTGTTACAGATAATAACAATAACTTATATGCTATTTTTCATGGAACTGAATTGAAAAATCCAACTGAAGAATATAGGACAATTCAATTGAATACAGCTAATCTATCGTTAAGCTCGTCATATATATTGAAAATGGAAATTTTATCAACACTGGCTAAAAATAACCATGCATTTATTTATGATCAATTCACCAGAGAATATTCAAAAATTGATTTAGCTGCGAAGGATTATCATTTTAAAACCAATGTAGATGGTTTGTCTATTGATAAAAAAAGATTTTCAGTAGTATTTAATAAACAAACTGCATCCATTAATGCAGAAACGATCTTGTCGGAAAATGAAGGGTTGAAACTAATAGAGAATCCTATAAAATCTAATGAAATAAATTTGCTGTCTAATAGCAATTATCAACAAATTCAATGGCAATTAACGGATAATTCAGGTAAGGTTTTTGGCGCAGGATTTTTTAATGGGTTAATAAAAGGGAACCGATTTAAATTAGCTCCAGCCCAATCTTTAAGCCCAGGTATTTATGTGCTACGAATCAATAGTGCAGGTAAATTACTTTGTACTTTTAAGTTATTGAAAATTAATTAACGCTTATACTTTACTATAAAAATGGATAAGTAAGTAACCGGCAGCGCAAAGAAAAATAATGGATAATACTGCTATAACAATCCATTCTTGTATGTCTGTTTTAGGTCTTAATATTCTTTTCTTTTTATTTTTTGTGTTTTGACGAAGTTGATGGTTTAGCTGTTGTGTTATGCTAGAAATTTTATCAGTTAATGTAACTTCTTGTAATCCTTCTATAGCATCGTTAATAAATGCAGAATTATTCATCTTTTGCTCAAAGGCATGCTGCTCTTTATGGGTAAGTTTACCCTCCAGATACTTTATGAGTTCCTCCTCATTCAGTTCTTCCTGATTTACAAATATATTTTCCCACTCATTCATTCAACTATTTGTTTTTTTTCAATTAATATTTTTAAATTTCTTTTGCCATTTTGAATATGACTTTTTACTTGTAGTAAAGAGAATCCAGTTTTTTCTGTTATTTCTTGATAACTATTTTTTTCAAGATAAAATAAAGTTATACAACTTTTTTGATCGTTATTCAACTCTTGCAACGAATTCGTTAAGTTGTTTAAATTATGCTCTCTAATTTGTATATCTTCATTTTCATCAAGGGGTTCGTTTAAAAGTAAATCTTCTGTTAATGGTTTGTTTATCTTGGCACCCCTTAATTTCATCAAACAATAATTACAGGCCACTTTGTATAACCAACTTTTAGGATAAGTTATTTCATATTTTTCTAATTCATTAATGGCTTTTAAAAATATTTGTTGCACAGCATCTTTGGCATCCTCCTCATTTTTCAAATACTTCATGCAAACACCAAATAGCAGGAGGGTATAACGTGAAAGTAGTATACCCAGCCATTCTTTATTTCGATCAATATAGAAATTGCTCAATAATTCATGATCGCTAATATGTATATAATTGTTTTTATTCACACTTTTAAAATAAGCATTTTGTACTAAGATGCGATGCACGCAAATTTCCATAACTTACGCCAAATTTTCAACATGAGTTTTTTAGCTTGTATAACAGCAGTTGCCCCTTTGAGGGCAGAGGCCTCGCATAGAAGTGAAATGGTGAGTCAGTTACTTTTTGGTGAAATTGCTCAATTATTGGAAGTTTCAGGCGAATTTTATAAAGTAAAGTGTTTGTATGATTCCTATGAAGGATGGTGCCAACGAGCCCAAATGATTGAATTAACGGATGAACAATCACTTACGTACAACAAGGATCTAGCTGGCGAGTACGTCAATCTGATTGAAATGAATGGCACAAAAATGCTGATCCCTTTTGGGGCTTCATTGGGCTTATTAAACAATAATAGTGGCGTATTTGGCCATTTAAATTTTACGTACAAGGGTACCGTGTCTAAACCCAATAAAATTTTATTTACAAACGATTATATTCGGCATATTGCTATGGTTTACCTAAATACACCTTATTTATGGGGGGGGCGGTCGGTATTTGGAATTGATTGTAGTGGGTTTGTACAACAAGTTTATCGTTTTTTTAATAAATACCTGCCACGTGATGCTTCCCAGCAAGCTCTTCAGGGCGAAGTTGTTGGTTTCTTGCAAGAAGTTGTTTGTGGAGATTTAGCCTTTTTTGACAATGAGGAAGGTAAGATTACACATGTTGGTATTCTGTTAGACGCTCAAACGATTATCCATTCTTCTGGGAGAGTAAAAATTGATAAAATTGATAGCCAGGGTATTTTTACCACCGATAAAGGTGAACGCACACATCAATTGCGAATTATTAAAAGGTATATATAACAAAATTCCCTTCCTAAAATATTATCGGAAGGGAATTTATATAAAGAGTTAAAAGCAATTACATCAAATCCATCGCTTTCGCAAAATAGGTAACCGTACCTGGTAATGCAAGCCAGAAAAATTCACGATATACTACTAAAAGAGTAATCATAATTGCTAACCAAAAAAAGCACAATGCCCAATATTTTGCTGATGATGTTTTTGCTTCCATGAGATTAATTTTTTGCAAAGATATGGTTGGATATTTAATCTTCCATCTTATGAGGACTACTTTGTTGAATTTTTGTTGAATTTAAAGGAGCAGTAGACTTTGAGTGGTCAAAAAACAGCATTTTAATAGCGATTAACATCATTATTATGGCAAAAATTTTCTTCATTTTGGCGTCACTTAATGTTAGTGCTAATTTGCTACCTAAAAAACCTCCTGCAATAAAGGAAAGTGCAACTACCAATACAAAGTTTACATTTAAATACCCTTGTTTATAGTATTGTACAACTGCTAGAATTCCTACCGGAAGTAATAAGATGCCCAATGAAGTACCTTGTGCCTCTTTTTGAGAAAAACCTAAAAACAGCACTAGGGCTGGTACAATTATAATTCCGCCTCCTATGCCTACTAAGCCGCTTAAAAAACCCGCTATTAATCCAATTGTAATCAATACTAATAATGTGGTAAAACTCATAATGTTATTTTAAAAAAGTGCTTTTGTAAAATTCAATGGCTTCTTCCACAATGGCAAGCGCTTTTGCTTTATCACCAAAATCTTCTACTACAACCGTTTTGTTTTCTAATTTCTTGTATTCTTCAAAAAAATGCCTAAGCTCATCAAAAAAATGCTTGGGCAATTCTTCTATATTATTATAATGATTCATGCCTGGATCTGTAGCAGCAACTGCAATGATTTTGTCATCCGGATCTCCTCCATCTACCATTTGCATTACACCAATTACTTTGGCTTCCATTAATGTAAGTGGTTGTACAGGCAACGAAGTAATTACCAATATATCTAATGGGTCTTTATCTCCACCATAAGTTTGTGGGATAAACCCATAATTTATAGGGTAATAAAATGACGAAAAAATTACTCTGTCTAATTTTAATAATCCGGTAGGCTTGTCGATCTCATATTTACAACGTGAGCCCTGGGGTATCTCAATAACCGCATTTACAATTCTTGGCGCTTGCTCTCCATAATGAACTCCATGCCATGGATGTAGTACTGTTTGTGTTTGCATAAAATAGGTTAATTTTTTTTAGTTAAATCAACTAGCCAAGTTTTGTTTTTTTGTAATATCCATAATTGATGCACTACCGTATCAGATGAATAATAGTATTCCATTTTAACAGTGCTGTCATTTACATCTTGTACACTTTTAATATTAATAGACGATAATTTCATCGCTTGTCGACCTTCCTTGTCTTTTTCTCGGTAAATATTTTCTTCGACTTTTAAAATTGCTGAATTAGCAGCGTCTTTTAGTAGATAGAATTCAGCCTGATTAAAATCTCCATTTTTACTAGCTTCAATAAATTGTCTACCTGCATCTAATCCATTTTCTGCTGGCAGGTATTTTTTGGTAGGATTAGCACAGCCCACTGTGATACCTAGTAAAATAATGGTTATTTTTTTTAACATGTTCATTGTTACAAAGTTAATCATTTAGAATTGTAAGTAGTAGGAAGATAAAAGTTGTCTAAACTCCGTTGAATACATATTATTTTCTTTTATGCTCATTTCATTAATTTCTGGCAGACAAGCTTTGCGGGAAAAAATCAGCATCGATCTGAAAAATGAATGATGCGTAGTTTGTTTAACATGTGTTACTTTTTTTAAATGATAGCCTTTGCTCTGCGCTATTTCGACTAAATATTCAAATCGGACATAAGGAATTAAAATGGCAAATTCTCCAGTTGAACTTAAAAGATTTTCTATGCTGTTAATCAATTCCTTTAAGGTAAGGGCTTTACTGTGCAGTGCTAAATTTTTATTGCTGTTATTACTAGGTAAATCATGCTCAAAAAACGGAGGGTTGCTAATAATAAAATCATATTGAATCTCCTTTTTTAAAAAAAGATCCTGCACATCCCCATGAATGAGCTTTAATTGGTTGCTCCAGGGCGATTGATTGAAATTATTAGTAGCTTGGTGAGCCGCGGCAGCCTCAATTTCTATTGCTTCTATGGAGTGTACAGATTGCTGCGCAATCATTAATGATAGTAATCCTGTTCCTGCGCCTATATCTAAAATAGCCGACAAATATTTGTCGGCTATATAATTAGTTACCCAAGAACCAAACAAACAAGCATCTGTACATACTTTCATGGCACATTGATCCTGATAAACGGTAAACTGTTTAAAATTAAAAAAATGATTCCCCATAAAATATGCAATTGCTATTCCTGAATCCCTTCTAAAGCAAGCAGAAATGAATAATTTAATGCAATATCTTTTAGGTAATCAAATCTGCCGGATGCACCTCCATGTCCAAATTCCATATTTGTATGCAATAGCAATACATTTTTATCTGTTTTAGTAGCTCTAAGTTTAGCAACCCATTTGGCAGGTTCAAAATATTGTACTTGACTGTCATGTAAACCTGTTGTAACTAATAGGTTCGGATAGTCTTTGGCTGTAACATTTTCGTAAGGCGAATAACTCTTTAAATAAAAATATGCTTCTTTATTTTTTGGATTACCCCACTCGTCAAATTCATTGGTAGTAAGTGGAATGCTTTCATCTAACATCGTATTAACTACATCAACAAAAGGAACTTGTGCTATTACACCATGCCATAAGTTTGGTGCCATATTGGTTACGGCTCCCATAAGTAAACCGCCGGCACTACCTCCTTGAGCATATAAATGTGCATTCGAAGTATATTTATTGGCAACTAAATATTCTCCGCAATCTATGAAATCGGTAAACGTATTTTTCTTTTTCATCAATTTCCCATCTTCATACCACTGACGTCCCAAATCTTGCCCACCTCTAATATGTGCAATGGCAAATGCAAAACCTCTATTCAATAAACTTAATCGCGTACTACTGAAACTTGCGTCGGTACTTGCCCCATAAGAACCATAAGCATATAAAAGGAGTGGAGCTTCCCCATTTTTTTCAAACCCCTTTTTATATACTATTGATATGGGTATTTTAGTGCCATCTTTTGCTGTAGCATATACTCGCTCAGTTGCATAATCCTTTGAATTATATCCCCCTAATACTTCTTGTTGCTTCTTTAGGGTCTTTGCCTTTGTATTTAAATCATAGTCGTATATCGATGCTGGAGTGGTTAACGAAGTATATGCATAGCGCAATGAAGTACTGTTGTAGTCCGGATTTGCATTTAATGATGCAGCATAGGCTGCTTCTTCAAATTGTATATAGTGTTCATTATTATTAATTAAATTTCGTACGCTAAGATTAATTAAACCATCTTTTCTTTCTTCTAGTACTAAAAAGTCATGAAATTCTTCTACACTTTGTAAAAGTACATCTTTACGATGGGGTATAACTTCCTTCCAATTGCTACTTTCTGTTTTATCTAAAGAACATTCCATCAATCTAAAATTCAACGCATCCAAATTCGTCCTTATCAAAAATTTATCTTCTAAGGAAATCACCTCATATAAAACATTATTTATTCTTGGTTGAAACACCTTAAATGCTGCTTCAGGTGTTTTAGCATCTATGAAAAGAGTTTGAGATGAAAGAGTTGCCTGCGAAACAATAAAAATATATTTATTGTTTTTTGTTTTGCCTACTCCAATGTAATTACTTTTATCGTTCTCTTCATACACTACTTTGTCAGAGGATGCACCTGTTCCCAATTGATGCTTTTTGATTTTTTCTGAAAGAAGTGAAACGGGATTGTTGGATGTATAAAATATTGTTTTATTATCGCTTGCCCAAGTAGGGTCACCACTCGTTCCCGGTATTGCATCCTTTAATATCTCTCCGGTTATTAAATTTTTAATATGAATTACATACTGTCTTCTAGATACATCGTCTACCCCAAATGCCAATAGTTGATTGTCTTCACTAACACTAAATCCAGTAACGCCATAATACGCTTTTCCTTTTGCCATTTCATCTACATCTAGCAAAACTTCTTCTGAAGAAGAAAGGCTTCCTTTTTTTCTGCAATATTTATAATACTGCATGCCTTCTACAGTTCGGGTATAATAATAGTAGCCGTTTTTAAATACTGGCACACTCTCATCTTTTTCTTTGATGCGTGCTTTCATTTCGTTGAAAAGCTTTCCCTGAAAGGGTTTGGTGCCGCTCATCATACTTTCTGTATAAGCATTTTCTGCTTTTAAATAGTCAACCACTTTATTACTATCTACTCCCTTTTTAAAGAAATCAATCATCCAATAATAATTATCTATTACAGTATCTCCATGTAATATTCTTGTGGTGGGCTTTATAATTGCTGTTGGTGCAATAGCATTAGGCCATTTATAAGTTGTTTTGATCATCGTATTGTTGTTTTTGCACGCTAATAAGCTTAGTGCACATACTAAAATTAAAACTAGGTGTTTCATTTCTTTATATTTTAATTGTTGATTTTTATTGCATGATAACCATTTGTGGTTCTTTAACAATCCTTACCGAATATAAATCATAAAGTGAAATATATTCGGTAAGGTATAAAAAAAAGCCATTGAAACAATGGTCAATGGCTTTGTAAGATGTTAATTTATTGATTATTTTTCTGCAGTTAGGCTTGCTCTTAAATACTCTTGATTTAGACGAGCAATATTGCTGATAGATATTTCTTTTGGACAAGTTGCTTCACACGCACCTGTATTGGTACAAGCGCCAAATCCTTCTTTATCCATCTGTGCAACCATGTTTAATACACGTGATTTTCTTTCAGGATCTCCTTGAGGCAATAAAGCTAAATGAGAAACTTTAGCACTTAAAAATAGCATTGCCGAACTGTTTTTACAAGCTGCAACACAAGCACCACATCCAATACACATTGCTGCAGCAAATGCACTGTCGGCATGGTCTTTGTTGATGGGTAAAGAATTACCATCAACTGCATTTCCTGTATTTACACTAATGTATCCCCCTGCTTGTATAATTCTGTCAAATGCTGATCTATCTACCATTAAGTCTTTTACTACCGGAAAAGCAGAAGCTCTCCAAGGCTCTACAACTACTGTGTCGCCATCTTTAAATGCCCGCATGTGTAGTTGGCATGTTGTATTTGCCGCCCAAGGTCCATGCGGTTTCCCATTAATATACATTGAGCACATCCCACAAATACCCTCTCTACAATCGTGGTCAAAAGCAATTGGCTCTTTGCCTTCCACAATCAATTGTTCATTCAACACATCAATCATTTCAAGGAAAGACATTTCGGATGAAATGTTCTTTACGGGATAACTTTCAAACTTACCCTTATCACTGCTGTTTTTTTGTCTCCAAACTTTTACAGTCAGATTCATATTGTAGTGTTCCATAATTTGAAATGTTTATATTCTAAAAGTTCACATTGAAACCAATAAATGTTTGCTGCTACTTTATAGATTTTTTTTAAATATTATTTATAGTTACGTTGAGTTGGTTTAATTACTTCATAATTCAATGCTTCCTTATGTAATTCCCACTGATGGTCAGCTTTAAATTCCCATGCAGCTACATACATATAGTTTGTGTCATCTCTTAAAGCTTCTCCATCTGGCGTTTGATACTCTTCTCTGAAGTGACCACCACAACTTTCATTTCTGCTCAATGCATCGATACACATTAATTCCCCTAATTCAATGAAGTCGGCAACTCTATTTGCTTTGTCTAATTCAGGATTCATTTCATTGATTTCTCCAGGAATTCTAACATCACTCCAAAATTCTTTCTTCAATGCTTGTACTTCTCTAATGGCTTGTTCTAACCCTTCTTTATTACGCGCCATTCCACATTTATCCCAAATAATTTTTCCTAAACGTTTATGGAAGCTTTCTACAGATTGCTTACCCTTTATGTTCATTAAATTTTGAATGCGCTCACTTACATTTTTTTCTGCTTCTTCAAAAGCCGGGTGAGTAGTTTCTACAGCTTTATTGTAAATAGCATCTGCTAAATTGTTGCCTAATGTATACGGAATTACAAAGTATCCATCTGCCAAACCTTGCATTAATGCAGATGCTCCTAAACGGTTTGCTCCGTGGTCACTAAAATTAGCTTCTCCTAAAGCATACAAGCCAGGTACGGTAGTTTGTAATTCGTAATCTACCCATAATCCACCCATTGTATAATGCACTGCTGGATAAATACGCATCGGTACTTCGTATGGATTTTCTCCGGTAATTTTTTCATACATGTCAAACAAGTTACCATATTTGGTTTTTACCACTTGCTTGCCCAAAGCTATTATCTCTTCTTTACTAACATCTGTACGACCTTCTTTGCTTACTTCAATCTTACCATAACGCTCAATCGCATCGGCATAGTCTAAATAAACAGCCTGCTTACTGCTGCCTACTCCATAGCCTGCATCGCAACGCTCTTTAGCAGCTCTTGAAGCAACGTCTCTCGGTACAAGATTTCCAAATGCAGGATATCTTCTCTCTAAATAATAATCCCTTTCTTCTTCAGGTATATCAACCGCTTTGCGAGTTTCATTTTGTTGCTTAGGTACCCATATTCTTCCATCATTTCTTAACGACTCAGACATAAGGGTTAATTTGGACTGATGATCGCCACTTACCGGAATACAAGTAGGGTGAATTTGAGTGAAACAAGGATTAGCAAATGCAGCGCCATTTCTGTGCGCCTTCCATGCTGCTGTTACATTACTTCCCATTGCATTGGTAGATAAATAAAATACATTGCCGTATCCACCTGTACACAATAAAACAGCATGCCCGAAATGTCTTTCTAACTTTCCCGAGACTAAATCGCGTGCAATTATTCCACTTGCTTTACCATCAATTTTCACTACTTCTAACATCTCATGGCGAGCATACATTTTTACATTCCCCAAAGCTACCTGACGCTCTAATGCTTGATAAGCACCTATCAATAATTGTTGACCAGTTTGGCCTGCAGCATAAAATGTTCTTTGTACCTGGGTGCCACCAAATGAACGGTTGCTTAATAACCCTCCATATTCACGTGCAAATGGAACGCCTTGAGCAACGCACTGATCTATTATATTTCCACTAACCTCCGCCAATCTATGAACATTGGCTTCCCTTGCACGGTAATCGCCACCTTTAATGGTATCATAAAATAAACGGAATATACTGTCGCCGTCATTCTGGTAATTTTTTGCAGCATTAATACCACCCTGCGCTGCAATTGAATGCGCACGGCGAGGAGAATCCTGAAAACAAAAGGCTTTTACTTTATAACCCAATTCTCCCAATGAAGCTGCAGCAGAAGCACCAGCCAAACCGGTTCCTACCACAATTACTTCTAATTTTCTTTTGTTGGCAGGGTTTACAAGCTTACAATGTCCCTTGAAATCGGTCCATTTAGAATCCAGTGTTCCGGAAGGTATTTTAGCGTCTAACATATATTGCAATGTTTATTTTTATTAGAATATTTTGTGAATGAGCAAAACAGAACACTTACCGCATTGCTGTTTAAATGATATATTTAATTTACCCAACCTAAGTAAAAACTAATAGGCATTAAAGCAAATGCTAGTGTGATGATAATGGAAAAACCATATCCTAAACTAGTTAACATTATATGGTAACGTCTATTGTTGATGCCTAATGTTTTAAAAGCACTTTGAAAGCCATGTGCCAAATGATATCCTAACGACAAACATCCTAGCACATATACGATTACTACCCATAGTTCGGTGAAAGTTGTTTTCATTTTTTCATAAAGATCAATTTCTTCTCCTAAAACAAAATTTTGATGAGATCTGTTGGGATACCAAAAATCAGAAAGATGCAGTACTAAAAACAATAAAATCAATGTTCCTAATATTCCCATACTTCTACTATACCACTTACTACCTTCATTACCGTAGCTAACCGCATATCCAACTTTTCTTTTACTTCTGTTACTCAATTCAAGCATTAAACCTTGAATAATATGTAATAAGAGTCCAGCAAATAGACCAATCTCTAAAATCCTTGGTATTACATTTGCGCCCATAAAATGTGCGCCTTTGTTAAACATGATTCCATGATCATTGGCCCATATACATGCATTTAATCCTGCATGCACAACCAAAAATAGGATCAAAAAAATTCCGGTTAAGCCCATTGTAAGCTTTTTACCGACAGACGAAGTGAAGACTTGTTTCCAGGTCATAATTCAATTTTATTGGTTAAATCTGCGCAAAAATAGCACATCAAGCAATGCCAATCGACAAAATGTTGAAATTCCTGAAATTTTCTAACAACTTATTCATCATTGCATTCAAAATGCTTTTTGAATGCAAGTTTGTTAAACCTATTTCGCCCATTTTTCTTTTATAATTGAACAGCTTTTACAACCGCTTACATAAATTTATCTTTTTGTAATGCAGTTGCTTGTTATTTTTGGGTATGCTTAAAGTATTGGGTATTTTATGGACCAGCTTCCGAATGGCGTTACAAGAGTTGCGTGTGAATAAACTTCGCACTTTCCTTTCTCTTTTTGGAATTACTATTGGTATCTTCTGTATAATTGGTGTACTGGCTACTGTTGATAGTTTAGAAAGAAAAGTGCAAAACGATTTAAAATCACTTGGCACAAATACTATCTACATCGATAAATGGAATTATGGCGGCGGTCCTGATTATCCTTGGTGGAAATACATGAAACGCCCTGTAATGAAGTACGATGAAATGAAAGTAATTAAAAATAAGAGCCAATTGGCCGCTTATGTGTCAATGTTCGTTAGCAATAATGTAAACCTTAACCATGGAGATGTTATTCTAAACAACATAGGTATGTATGGTGTTTCTAATGAATTCAGTTCTATTCAATCCATAGAAGTTGAATATGGCCGGTACCTCAATGAATCTGATTTTACTCGTGGAGCTGGTATTGGGGTTATTGGGTATAAAGTAGCTGATGAGTTGTTTGGAAATGCCGAAAAATCAATTGGAAAAGAAGTGGCTTTTGGTGGGAGAAGAGTTTATGTAGTAGGGGTAATTAAAAAGCAAGGTCAAAGCTTTGTAAATGGATATGATTACGACAATTGCGTTATTGTACCATATCGCTATTTTGCCAGCATCTTCAATCCCGATAACAATAACCCGAATATAATGGTGCAGGGTAAATCCAACATTCCTTCTTCTGCACTCGCAGATGAATTAAATGGTGTGATGCGTCAAATTCGAAAACTAAGTCCCACACAAGAAGATAATTTTTCTTGTAATGATGTGGCCATGTTTAGTGATCAAATTAAAGGATTCTTCGGTCAAGTAAGTACAGGTGGTTGGGCTATCGCAGGTTTAAGTTTAATTGTAGGTGCTTTTGGTGTCGCCAATATTATGTTCGTTACCGTAAGAGAAAGAACAAGTCAAATTGGATTAAAAAAAGCAATTGGTGCTAAACGAAATACAATCTTAACAGAGTTTTTAATTGAAAGTGCCTTTTTGTGTATAATTGGTGGCTTAGTTGGACTGCTTTTAGTTTGGATATTATCATTGGTCTTAAGTAGCGTATTGCCATTCCCAATTTTCATTGCACCCAATATTATTGGATTGGCATTGAGCATCTGTATTATTTTAGGCGTGTTAGCTGGAATTATTCCTGCCTCTATTGCCGCTAAAATGGATCCGGTTGTTGCAATTCGCACTAAATAAGTCAAAAGTCAAAAAGCAAAAATTCAAAATTCATAATTCAAAATTCAAAAGTTGACCTGTATTCTTGCCATAGAATCTTCATGTGATGAAACTGCTGCCGCTATTTGTGTAGATGGTAAAATACTAAGCAATGTAATTGCCAGTCAGGCGGTACATGAAAAATATGGGGGAGTAGTACCGGAATTGGCAAGTAGAGCCCATATGGAAAATATTGTACCTGTGGTCGACCAATCAATAAAAGTAGCAGCGGCACTATATAAGCAATCACCTATAACGCTTCAAACGATTGATGCCATTGCATTTACCCAAGCACCTGGTCTTATTGGTAGTTTGTTGGTAGGGGCACAGTTTGCGAAATCACTTTCCCTTTCTTTAGAAAAACCACTGATTGCAGTGCACCACATGCAAGCGCATGTATTGGCCAATCTTATACCGGATGAACATCCTACTTACCCTTTTTTATGTTTAACTGTTAGTGGTGGTCATACCCAAATTGTATTGGCTAACTCAGCATTAGACCTTCAAGTGATTGGCGAAACAATTGATGATGCTGCAGGAGAAGCTTTCGATAAAACGGCTAAATTATTGGGACTCCCTTATCCAGGCGGACCTTTAATTGATCGATATGCCCAATTGGGTAACCCTACCCAATTTAAATTTGCAGAACCTCAAGTGCCCGATTTAAACTTTTCATTCAGTGGATTGAAAACTTCTGTATTGTATTTTTTACAAAAACAATCTACCGATTTTATTGAGGAAAATAGAAATGATCTATGCGCATCCATTCAACATGCCATCATTCAAATCCTATTAAAAAAGCTGAAAAAAGCAGTTGCCCAAACAGGTGTAAAACAAGTTTGTATAGCTGGGGGCGTTAGTGCTAACAGTGGCTTAAGAAAGGGAATTCAAGAAATGGGGACTAAACATGGTTGGAAAACATTTGTTCCCCCGTTTGATTTTTGTACCGATAATGCTGCAATGATTGCTATTACTGGATATTATAAATATTTAGCAGGAAATTTTACCGACTTAACTATAAATCCTTCTGCCCGAGCAGAATGGTAATTATTATAGTTCCCTTAACTTAATTAAACTGCTCAACTGATCATCGGAAGATATTTAAGGTGAAACTATTTCTACCCTCCGTATTCATCAAAAAAATGTTACTTTTGCCGCCGAAAAAACAGCGTACGAAATGATTAGTGCAAGAAATATTACCCTGGCTTATGGAAAAAGGGTGTTGTTCGATGAAGTAAACATCAATTTTGTTAAGGGTAATTGTTATGGTGTAATTGGCGCAAATGGCGCAGGGAAGTCTACTTTCTTAAAAATCTTAAGCGGTGAAATTGAACCGAATAAAGGTACAGTAGAAATTACTCCTGGTGAACGTATGGCTGTATTAAAACAAAACCAGTTTGAGTTTGATGAATGTACTGTTTTAAATACGGTACTAATGGGCCATAAACGCTTATGGAATGTTATGCATGAGCGCGATGCGATATATGCTAAAGCAGATTTTACCGAAGAAGACGGAATGAAAGCAGGAGAATTAGAAGCCGAATTTGGTGAAATGGGAGGATATGAAGCCGAAAGCAATGCAGCCAGCTTTTTAAATAGTTTAGGGGTAAAAGATGAGCTGCACCAAAGCTTAATGAGCGAAATCCCTAGTAATTTTAAAGTACGTGTTTTATTGGCACAAGCCTTATTTGGCAACCCAGATATATTATTATTAGATGAACCTACCAACGGGTTAGATATAGAAACCATTGGCTGGTTAGAGAATTTCTTAGCCGATTACGAAAATATTGTATTGGTAGTAAGCCACGATCGTCACTTTTTAGATACCGTTTGTACACACGTTGCCGACGTTGATCGTGCCAAAATCAAAGTCTTTACTGGTAACTATACTTTCTGGTATGAAAGTAGCCAGTTGATGAGCCGTCAAATTAGTGATAAGAATAAGAAAAATGAAGAAAAGCGTCAAGCTTTATTGGATTTTATCGCTCGTTTCTCTGCAAATGCATCTAAAAGCAAGCAAGCTACCTCTAGAAAGAAAGCCCTTGAAAAATTAACCATCGAAGAAATTGAACCATCTAATAGGAAATATCCGGGTATTATATTCCAACCCCTTCGTGAAGTGGGTAACCAAATTTTAAATGTAGAAAATTTGGCTAAATCAATCGATGGTAGAAAACTTTTCGATAAAGTATCTTTTAGCGTTAACAAAGGAGAAAAAATTGCTTTCCTAAGCCGCGATCCATTAGCAATTACTTCATTTTTTGAAATTATAACAGAAGCAATTACCGCCGATAGTGGAAAGTATGAGTGGGGTACCACTATTACAAAAGCTTATTTGCCCCAAGAAAACAGCGAATTTTTTAATGAAGGTCTTTCTTTGATGGAGTGGCTTCGTCAGTTTGTACCATCTCATGTTACCGATGCCGATGAACCTTTCTTGCGCGGATTTCTTGGAAAAATGTTGTTTAGTGGAGATGATATTCAAAAAAAGACCAATGTATTAAGTGGTGGAGAAAAAGTTCGTTGCATGGTCAGTAGAATGATGTTACAAAATCCCAACCTCATCATACTCGATCAACCCACTAATCACCTCGATTTGGAAAGTATTCAAAGCTTTAATGAAGGCTGTCAAACCTTTCCTGGTATAGTTTTTATCACTTCGCATGACCATACTTTTATGCAAACTGTAGCCAATAGAATTATTGAACTTACACCTAAAGGCATCATCGATCGATTAATGACCTTTGATGAATATATGGAAGATGCACGAGTAAAAGAACTTCGAACTGAAATGTATAGTTAATGTAAAGAATGAATATTCCTACTTTACTTTGATATCGGATTATTTATTTATTTTGATAAAAATATTTAGGCAATTTTTTGCGTTATTGTAACAGGTAAAAGCTGTGAATTCGTTTAAAATGCAATACTTTTCTTTCTAAAAGGGAATGGATTTTAGCTGTTCATTGCGGGTTACCAAATTCAATATTCCTTAGCGGCTTGATAAAATTGTTCAAAATGCTTAAAAACCTATTTGCATTAATACTGTCTCTAGTAGTTTGCCGCTCGGCAATTGCTCAATTTTCTTATTCCGACAATCAAAAGAATTTCCCGAAAATCAGTAATGTTTTTAAACTAAAAGAAGCGTCTCTAAAAAAACAGTTTGAAGAAGCTGGGTTTATTTGGCCTGCTAATCAATTGTATATTCGAAGCTTTAAATACGATAGTCAATTAGAAGTATGGGTTAGGAATGCAAATTCCGAACCTTTTCAATTATTTAAAACATATAAAATTTGTGCTTTATCTGGCACTTTAGGTCCCAAAAGAATTGAAGGCGATTACCAAGTGCCCGAAGGGTTTTATTATATTAATGAATTGAATCCCAATAGTAAATACCATCTTTCTTTAGGGCTTAATTATCCTAATTTATCTGATAGAGCATTCTGCGATTCATTAAATCCTGGTGGCGATATTTATATTCATGGTTCTTGTGCTACCGTTGGATGTATCCCTATTCAAAATGATCAAGTAGAAGAATTATATATATTATCTGCTTATGCCCAAGAACAAGGTCAAGATTTTATTCCTGTGCATATTTTTCCAGTTAGATTCAATCAAGAAAAAAACAATAAAATACTTTGTAAAGCTTATGAGAAAGCGCCTGATTATGAATCTTTTGTAGATCGATTAAAAGATGTATTCAATTATTTCGAATCAACTAAAAAATTGCCCTTAATTTCTATCAACAACAAAGGTGAGTACAAAATGTTATCGCGCTAATGCATGCTATTCTCCACTATATACCCATTGCAAGGTGTCGCGTGTTTGTTGTTGTAATAATATATTTTTATTGGATCTTAATGACGTTACTATCGCTTCATTATAATGCCTGATAGTTAGTAAAGTTAACTCTTTTTCAACCTGTACGTCAAAAAATGAACTTGCTTCTTGTGCAAATGCCGCTATTTTATCGGGATGATTGTCGATACAAATTTCTACTCCAATAGCACCCGATTGGATGAGGTTGGGGTTGATTTTAGATTTTTCCATTAACCGATAAATATTGTTGAATGGAGCTCCATTAATAAACGAAAAATCAGGTGTTTTTAAATGTAACATTACTTGATTGTTTTTAAGAACGATAATGGGCGGTAAATTCTTGCCGCTTTTTTCGTGTATAATAGTGCCGGGTAGCAACACATTTAAAAAACATTTCACCAACAATGGGATATGTTTATTTTGCAAAGGTTTGATGGTTTTAGGATGTATTACTTGTGCTCCATAATATGCCATTTCAATTACTTCTGCATAACTTAACTCATTGAGATGTGTTGCTTCCGGAAATATTTTAGGATCTGCACTCAAAACGCCTTCAACATCTTTCCAAATTGTTAAACTGTCAGCATCTAACATATTCGCAAATACAGCCGCAGTATAATCACTGCCTTCCCTTCCTAAAGTAGTACTCTCATTATCGTCAGTGGCGCCAATAAATCCCTGCGTAATAGTGATTTGACCCTTTAAAGGAGGTATTGCAGCTGTTACTTTAGCCGAACTGTAGCTCCAGTCAATAGCCGCATCTCTATAATTATTATCTGTTCTTAATAAATCTCTTACATCTAACCAATTATTAGTGATCCCCTCTTCCTTTAAAAAATAACTGATGATACAGGTACTAAAAAGCTCACCTGCGCAAACTATCTGATCATAGTAATAGTCAAACGGTCGAACTGGTTTGTCGTGCAACAGCCATTCTATCTCTGTAAAAAAATCATTTAATTGCGCATAGCAATCATTGTACTCCTTTATTAGTATGTATTTTGCAGTTGTTAGGTGCTGTTGTTTTATGATGTTAAATAATTGAAGGGCTTCGTCTTTTTTTTCAGCAAAAAAGGCTGAGGCCACTTTTTCTAGTCCATTGGTCGTCTTGCCCATGGCTGATATAATAATAACCAATTGTTCAGTAGAATATTGCTGAACAATATCTTTTAACCCCTTTATGCGCTCTACACTGCTTACACTAGCGCCCCCAAATTTAAATACTTTCATAAAAAACTGCTAGATGATGAATCTTTTTGAAAACACAAATATACCTCAGAACTGTACTAAAAATTCATCCTTATTTAACTGTAGCATAGTATCTTTATAAAAATGAATATTTTTTATGAATGGAATTATTCCCAATTTTCAATACAAGCATTATTTGAATTTACATAGTAATAAAATACATTACTTTAGAAAAGTAGTTTTATTAGCCATTACTTTTTTCTTTACCCAAAATTGGGTTGCTGCACAACAAAAATTGAATCGTTCAAACATGTCTTATATTATTGCACCAAAGCCCAATAATATTGTTTACCACGATAGTATTTTTAGGGGGAGTGCAGAATTTAAATACCTGTTTTTTAGAACTGGTGACACCCAATTGATGGACTTGTTTAATAAACACCAATCTAACAAAATAATTGGCCAAATTTGTAGTTTAGTTGGTGCCGTTGGAATATTATCTGGCGTTAATCGAATAGCTGGTGATAATAAGGGTACTGGCTGGGCTTTAATAGGAGGTGGATTTATTACTGCAGCTGCCGGTGGATATTTTACATTGGCCTCCCAAAAAAATTTAGTAACTGCTGTATCATTATTTAATCTACAATACAACCAGGCATCCGTTGGTATTGGTTTGAGCAATCAATCTATTGGGTTGGTATATAAATTTTAACATTTATGCAAAAAGTAATCATCAGTGTAAAGGATTTACACAAGAAATATGGAACATTTCATGCTGTAAAGGGAATTAGTTTTGATGTGATGGAAGGCGAAATATTTGGACTATTAGGCCCCAACGGAGCAGGTAAATCCACTACTCTCGAAATAATCGAAACACTTCGCGACAAAACAAGTGGTGAAGTAATGGTAAATGGATTAAACTTAGACGTTTCTCCGAATGAAATCAAAAAAATTATTGGCGTTCAATTACAAACATCAGGTTATTATCCAAATTTAAATCTCACTGAATTAATCACATTATTTGCTGGATTATACAATCAACAAGTAGATCCATTGGCATTGCTCGATATGGTTAATTTGCGTGACAAACAAAAGTCGAAGTTCAAAGAAATGAGTGGTGGTCAAAAACAACGCTTTTCAATTGCTACTACTCTTATTAATAAACCATCCATTATTTTTTTAGATGAACCTACTACCGGTTTGGATCCTCAAGCAAGAAGAAATTTGTGGGATTTAATACAAAATATTCGCGCCCAAGGCACTACTGTTATTATTACTACACATTATATGGATGAAGCAGAAGTGCTTTGTGATAGAGTGGCTATTATAGACAATGGTAATATTATTGCACTCAACTCACCCGATCAACTGATTGATGAATTAGTAGCAACTGGATTTGAACGCCCCAAAGAAGTAAAAAAAGCCAATTTAGAAGATGTATTTATTCATTTAACCGGACATGAGCTAAAAAATTAAAATTATCAATTATCAATTTTTAATTAAATGACAGATCCTCGTTATCCCATTGGCAAATACATTCCTCAACCTTTTTCAGAAGAGCAAAAAAATAAATGGTTGTTAGACATTCATTTTTTACCAGAAGAATTAGAAAGAGCAGTTAACAATTTAGATGAAGCGCAGCTTCATACCCCTTATCGAGAAGGTGGGTGGACAATTCATCAATTAGTACACCACATTGCTGATAGTCATATGAATGCATATTGTAGGGTTAAATTGGGACTGACAGAAAACATACCTACTATAAAACCTTATTTAGAAAATGAATGGTCGCTTTTAGAGGACGTGGGAAAACTACCTATCAATATATCTATTACTTTACTTCATGCACTGCACCAACGTTGGTATTATTGCATGAAAGATCTTACAATAGATCAATGGATGCGAGAAGTGCATCATCCTGAGCGGAATAGCAATTTCAGTTTGTGGTTCTTTTTAGGCTTATATGCTTGGCATGGTAAACACCACATTGCCCACATTACTTCACTTCGTGAACAAAAAAATTGGTGATGACTCTACTGCAAAAATGGAAACTAATAAAATCTCAACAGTTATTAAAAGATCAGTGGGCTGATATTAAAATTAATGAGTACGAAAAATCAGATGGAACAATCATAAAACCGTATTACGTTTATGGGTATCCCGATTTTGCTACTGCACTGGCGATAACAAGAGAAGGTAAAGTAATAGCGTTGAATGTATATCGGCCAGCGATAGATTCCATTTCGTTAGAAATTCCCGGTGGTTGTATAGATCCAACAGATAGTTCTCCTAAAGACGCTATAGAGCGTGAATTATTGGAAGAAACAGGCTATAGATTCGATAGTATTGAAGAGTTGGGTTGCTTATCACCTAATCCTTCTACCAACACAAATTTGCTCAGAATGTTTTTAGCAACAGGTGGTGTATATGATGATTTAGCAGAACGTGATGTTGCGGAAAGCCTAGAAGTGGTTTTATTAGATTGGAATGATTTTATAGAAAAATTTAAATCAAAAGCGTTTATTCAGTCGATGCACAATTGCAATATTCTTTTTGCTTTGATGAAAATGAACAAATTAATAATATAGTATGATTAATAAATGGGAGCTGATTTCTTCTGAAATTTCTTACCAAAAAAAATGGTTGACAGTGCATGAGCAATCGGTAAAATTGCCCAAGGGCCAAGTTTTGTCGCCTTATTTAGTAATCGATGTCCCTTCTTTTTGCAATGTATTTATCGTTACAGAAAATGAAGAAGTGGTATTGGTAAAACAATATCGACAAGCCGCCGGTATTATGTCTGTTGAACTTCCTGGAGGGATGATAGATCCCGGAGAAGTTCCTGAAGTTGCAGCTCTTCGTGAAATGCAAGAGGAAACAGGGTTTTCCTCCTCCGATATAGAACTATTGTATACCATTCATCCCAATCCTCCACTTGAAAACAACCAAGCTTGGTTTTATTTGGTAAAAGGGGCCAAGCAAAATAAAAACATTCAATTAGATCCTTTTGAAGATATAGAACTGTTGTTGGTTTCAAAAGAAAAATTCATGTATATGTTGTTGAATCATTCTTTTACACATGGTAGTCAAATAGGGGCGATGTATGCAGCTGCTATTAAATTAGGCTGGTTGGTGGCCAAATAATTGAGTATTTACTTCAGCTACAACAAATACACTTCCACAAATTAATATGAGGTCTTCCGGCATTGCGTTTTTCAAAGCAGCGCTTACTGCATCATTTACTTCAATAAAACTATTCCCCTTTAAACCATGTGTAAGCGCTAACTGTTGCAAAGTTAGTTCATCCAAAGCTCTCGGTATGCTTGCTTTTGTAAAGTAATAATGCGCGTAGTTAGGCAACAATGAAAGTATGCCGGCACTGTCTTTGTCTTTTACCATACCAATTATAATATGTAAACGGCTAAAATTCATCAAATCCAATTGTTGATTAATTGCTTTTATCCCTTCAACATTATGTCCTACATCTAATACCACTTTAGGATATTGCTGCATTATTTCCCACCTTCCATGTAATCCGGTTATTTTTTTTACCTGAGCCAATGCTGCTTTTATGATGGGGTAATTGATGTTCCATCCAAGTTTTTCAAGGATGGTACTGGCTTCTAAAACAGTTATTAGGTTATTGGTTTGATAAAATCCGGGCAGGTCCAATGTGTAGGACTCGTACTCGTTTTTTAATTTATCAACTACTGTTATAGTAATATTGGGGCCATCAAATAACCAGTCACTAATATACCTTTTTTCTTGTGCATAGCTAATTAAGCTATTAGTGGCAGCAGCATCAAAAACTGGTCTGGTTTCATCCAATACTTCGCCAATTACTACCGGAACAAATGCTTTAATGATACCTGCTTTTTCGCTTGCAATAGCTTCTAGAGTATTACCTAGTAAGTTCATGTGATCCCAACCTATATTGGTAATGATGCTAAGCTCTGGTATAATAACATTGGTACTATCTAGTCTTCCTCCAAGTCCAACTTCAATCACCGCAATATCAACCCCTTGTTGTGCAAAATAATCAAAAGCCATTGCAACCGTTATTTCAAAAAAAGATGGTTGAATTTTTTCTATCAGCGGTTTAATTTTTTCGGTAAAGGCAATAACAAATGCTTCTTCGCAAATCATTCCATTCACTTTAATTCGCTCTCTGAAATCATGCAGGTGCGGAGAAGTGTATAAACCTGTTTTATATCCACCTTGTTGTAAAATTGCAGCTAACATATGGCTGGTGGAGCCTTTGCCATTGGTACCTGCTATATGAACGCTTTTGAATTGATTTTGAGGATTACCCAATGCTTCACACAGCGCAAGGGTGTTGGTTAAGTCTTTTTTATAGGCTGCTGCCCCTATTCTGCTGAATAGTGGTAATGTATTGAACAAATAATTAATTGTTTCTTGATAGGTCATTGCACTACAAAGATGCAAAAAATATTAACTGCGCAATTTAAAATTGAAAATCAGTGTACCCATTTGATCTTCGGCATTTCCGCTATTCAATTTAAGAGAACGCGCTTTTTTCAAAGCAATATTTCTAATAGTACTGTTACTGGTTGTAGTGCCCCTCGGATTAATACTTGCGGCAATTACGTTACCGCGCTGATCCACCGTAATATCTACCGCTACTTTGGCATTTTCATTGAAGTCATCTTCAAATGAGGGTAGTTTAGTAATTCTTCTACCATCTAATCCGCTTTTTATTGATACGCCACCCATGCCAGCATTGCCACTAGAAGCATTTCCTGTGTAACTATCCGAATTAGGGTTTCCATTAGGATTCCCCTGATCGCCCTTGCCTCCAGCAATACCTTGATTATGCACACCATTATAGCTGTCAGCATTATTGCCTCCGGTAGCATTTGCAGTAGTTCCTTTAAAAAGGGCTTTGGGCTTTGGAATAGGAGCAGGTTTTTCTACTGGTGTTAGATTGGGTTTAATGGGTTTGTTCTTAGTAGGTTGTTTAACAGCCACATCATCTTCCGATGGAGATACTGCAGGTTTTATTGCTTGCTCATTATTATCTGCTACCGGTGTTGCAGTTTGCTCTGTTTTTTCGGCCTGCGTTCCAGGAGCTGCTGGTGGCATTTCTCCCAATCCGGTTTCACCATCTCCCAAATTCACTTCAATCCCTTCTCCTAAATTAGGAGCGGGGGCAATAGGACGATTGTAATGAACATAAAAAAAAATTAAAAACAAGCATGTACTAATAACCGCAGTTATAAGGGTTGCTTGTAGATTTTTTTGCTGTTCAAAACTGTATTGCATATAAAACTAAAGGTAAGCTAATAATTGCTTTTGCCTGCCTAAGGTAGGGGGAATATTAACACTTTATAAACGCTATGATTTCTTTTTAGCGGGTAGTGACTTATTTATTTGAACCCTGTGTAACACTATTTTTCGAATTAGTGCAATGGGAAGTGGCGCATCAATCGGAAATTGAATAGCGCCTTTTGAACATTTATAGCGGGTTAATTCATCTTTAAATGGCTCAATGCCTGATGGAGTAGGGTAGAAGCCTATATGGTTTTTATAACCTGCAAAGTGGACAAGGTTGCCGTTGAGTTTAAATGTTGGCATTGCATAACTGATGGCCTCCGTTGCATCTGGTGCCGCTTGTTGAATGATTGCTCGAATCTGTTGAAGCAATTGCTGCACCGTTTCTGGAAATGTTGAAATGTATTGGTCTATGGAATTTATTGCTGTCATGTTGAATAATTTATTTTTTCCAAAATATATCATACCCAAACCTCAACAAAGTTGCAGCTATTACCAATAAAAAGAATACCCGTATAAACTGGTTGCCTTTATAAATAGCCAATTTTGCACCTAAAATCCCCCCAATTCCATTACTCACGGCCATTGGCAAGGCTACCGACCATATTATTGATCCCTTCAACATAAATAGGCAAATAGAGCCTAAATTGGTACATAAGTTAATAAGCTTGGCATGTGCCCCAGCTTTCAAAAAATCATACCCTAAAACACTAATAAATGCCATCACCAAAAAACTGCCTGCACCCGGTCCAATAAATCCATCATAAAAACCAATGACCAAACTAATCAACACCGCATACATATAACTTTTTTCAATGGGCAAATCTTTATGAACCTGTTGTCCGAAGTTTTTTTTGGTAAACGTATATATGGCTACGCCTAATAGTACAATAAAAATTACTGGCTTCATAAACCGATTACTCATTTGTGATAGCAATTGCGAACCCGCAAAGGCCGATACAAATGCAATGGTACCCATGATGGCTACTTGTCTCCAATGTATAGAAACTTTTTTTAGGTATTGTCTCGCTGCAAAAGCTGTTCCCGTAAATGCAGGAATTTTCAATGAACCAATTACAGTACCTACAGCATACTGTGGCATTAAAATTAAACCTGCTGGTGTTTGTATGAGTCCGCCGCCGCCAACAATTGCGTCTACAAAGCCTGCAATAAATGCAAAGGCGCATAACAAAACTAAAGTAGTAGTGGTAATGTCCATTATTTCGATTTGATATTTGCAATGGTTAATCCAGCTATTACAATTGTGCCGCTGATAATATGAGCTATCGTCATTTTTTCTCCCAACAAAATCACTGCTTCTATAATACTAAAAAGTGGAATCAGATTGCCAAATAACACTGTTCTGCTTGCCCCCAATGCTTGTATAGCCAAGTTCCAGCACAAAAATGCGGTTACAGAAGTCCCAACACCTAAATACAAAATGGACAATAAAAGTGTTTGATTCCATTTAGTAGGGGAATCTACTATCACCTCTTTTAAATAAAATGGGAACAACATGATGGTGCCTAATACAAAAATTATGAATAAGAAATTGATTGCACTAATGTTGGCAGGTTTACTTCTTACTAATACATTGTACACTGCAAATGCAAATGCACCTGCTAATACCCAGAGATCTCCTTTTGAAAAATGAAATGCCGCAAGCTTTGCCCAGCTTCCATTGGAGATGAGTAGTATAATTCCTGCAATACAAATGATCATACCCAAAATCCTGAATTTGCTCAGTCTTTCCTTCAAAAACACCACCGCCATAACGGTAGCAAATATAGGCGAGGAGGTAGTGCCAATCAATGCCATATTAATGGCCGATGTATAATGCCCTGCAACATATACGCAGGTATTAAATACCGCTATACCCGAAAGCGATACAAAAAATAGGTACTTAATATTAGTAGATATAATAGCTTGTTCTTGCTTAAATGCTTTCCAGGCTAAAGGGAATATGATGATGCTTGCTGTTAGCCATCTGTAAAAAGCCAAGCTAATTGGACTGATGTCATTTTTTACAGCTCTGGAAATAACAAAATTCCCCGACCATAGCAAGGCTGCAATTATAGCAAGTGCTATCCCTTTTAGGGTTGAATTATTGCGCAGCACCTGCATAACTTGTATAATAATCGCCTTTAATTCTTTCTATTGGCGGGTTAAAATAGCCGAACTTTAAATCAGGAAATTCTTCTCTGATTAAGTCCATCATTTGTTGAATCCCCAACATTTCACCGGTTTCATACATACCCATTCTACCCATATACCAATCCGGATCAATATTAAAATTCCTCCATTGAATCATATTAAGCCCGGTTTCTTTAATCAATTTTCTTAATGCTTCATATTCAGCCTCACTATCGGTAATACCAGGAAATACAAAATAATTGATACTGGTCCAACCACTATGCTGGCGCATTACTTTTAAGCTTTCAATAATGTCTTCAAACTGGTAGTTATTGGGGCGATAATACGCTTCATAAATACTTTTTTGTGCTGAATTGGTACTTACCCTTATGCTGTTTAAACCCGCTTTGCACAAGGCTTCTACTGCATCGGGTTTCGATCCATTGGTATTGATGTTGATACTGCCCTTATCAGTATGTTTTCTTATTGCTATGATCGCTTCTTTGATGGTTTCCCACATCAACAATGGTTCTCCTTCACATCCCTGACCAAAGCTTATAATAGGAAATGGTGCATTCATTAAGTGAGGTACCGTAAATTCTACTATCTCTTCAGCCGTAGGTTTAAAAGTTAATCGTTCTTGAGTAGATACAATGGTTTCCTCTGCTGGTTGAAAGGATATACATCCAATGCAGTT
>CANGCK010000003.1 GCA_947452295.1 Sphingobacteriia bacterium | reverse complement strand
GTCAGGTGCCAGTTTCGTACCATATAAACTGATAATTGGCAATCCGGTAACTACATCCTTACCATCTTTCATTGCTACCCCATCTGCCCCTTTTATATCTAACCCATGTTCAGGCGAAAACAAACATACTAAATTAAAACCCGCATCTTGTAACGCTTTTCTAGATGTTACTCCGTGGCATGTTGTTGCTGCTTGATTAGTAATTAATCCAATTCTTTGCAACTTCCACAATGGCACATTTTCAATTAAAGCATCTATTCCCGATTGTACAACCATTTCCTTATTTTGTATCTCTCTCAAATCCAATTCTGTCCTTTATTTGCTCTACTACATTAAATATAATCGGACATCTGTCGTAATGCATAAAAGTGGTAAACAACCTCCGCTTAAAATTAGGCAAGTGTAGGGCTGGAAATTCTTTGCACCCTTCAAATCGATATTCGTAAACCGTACATTTATTATCCGCTAAAAAATGGCAAGGCATTCGGTTCATAATCATCATGCCATTACTCCCTTTCTCCAAATATTTTTCGTCAAACTCATTTCGATCTACTTTTAAATGGCTCGACAAAGCATCCGCTTCTTCCTCATTTATACAAACCATTAAACTTTTGCAACAATTGCCACAATCGGTACAGTTAATTGTGGGACTAACCAACGCATCCAACTCTTTCACCAACGCATCTATCTGTTCACTGTCCTTTTCTCGAAGAAATTCTTTGAATCGATCATTTTCTGCTTCCTTTAGTTTAGCATAATTTGTAATATATGAAAGGTCTTTAAGGGGGGTAAAATTACTCATAATCCTGACAAAGGTACTTACTAGGCAATAAATTCCACAAAAAACTGTTATTTATCCACATAAATTGCCAATTTGTAGAAAAGAAAAATTGGGCTAAGATTTGAGGGACTTAGATTTGCCGTTGGCAAAAATGATATTCAAAAATTGAGTTATGGCAGAAGATAAGAAAGTGGTTCAGTATGATGAGGATTCGATTAGATCGCTCGATTGGCGGGAACATATTCGATTAAGACCGGGTATGTACATCGGTAAACTAGGAGATGGATCTGCTTCAGATGATGGTATTTATGTATTGATTAAAGAAGTAATAGACAACTGTATCGATGAATATACCATGGGTTATGGTAAACAAGTTGATTTGTCTATTGAAGACAAACAAGTTACTGTTAGAGACTATGGTCGTGGAATTCCCTTAGGAAAAGTAGTAGATGTGGTTAGTAAAATTAATACCGGTGCTAAATACGACAGCAAAGCTTTCCAGAAAAGTGTTGGTTTAAATGGGGTAGGTACCAAAGCAGTAAACGCTTTGAGCGACTATTTTATGGTAACCGCTTTCCGTGATGGCAAAGCTAAATCTGCAGAATTTGAAAAAGGAGTACTGGTAAAAGAACACAAAGAAGTTAAAACCAATGAACCCAATGGTACATTGGTAACTTTTACTCCCGATGAAAGCGTATTTCGTAACTTTCATTACATATATGAATACCTCGAAAACCAGTTGTGGAACTATTGCTATCTCAATGCTGGACTTACCATTAATTTTAATGGGAAAAAATACCTAAGTAAAAATGGGTTGTTAGATTTATTGCAAAGAAAGACCAATCCCGATGAATTGCGCTATCCGATTATTCATTTGAAAGGTGAAGACATAGAAGTGGCACTTTCTCATAACAATGACTATGGGGAAGATATTTTTTCATTTGTAAATGGTCAATATACCACTCAAGGAGGTACCCACCAGCAAGCATTTAGAGAAGCTTATGTTAAAGTAATTAGAGATTATTTTAAGAAAGATTATGATGCTGCTGATGTAAGAACCAGTATTGTAGCTGCTGTATCTGTTAGAGTGCAAGAGCCTGTTTTTGAAAGCCAGACTAAAACTAAATTAGGCTCTCAAATAGTATATGAAGGCGGGCCTAGTATGAAGAATTTTGTTTTAGAATTCTTAGCTAAAGAACTCGATAATTTTCTTCACAGAAATCCTGTAACAGCAGATGCATTAAAGAAAAGAATTGAACAAAGTGAAAGGGAAAGAAAAGAATTGGCTGGTATTAAAAAATTAGCAAATGAACGTGCTAAAAAAGCCAATTTACACAACAAAAAATTAAGAGATTGTAGGGTTCATTTAAATGATGAATTGCCTGTTAAAAATAAAGAAGCTTTTATTGCTACACAAACCAATACCACCATTTTTATTACAGAAGGTGATAGTGCAAGTGGTAGCATTACTAAGTCTAGAAATGTTGATACACAAGCAGTTTTCAGCTTAAGAGGTAAACCATTAAACTCCTTTGGTGAAACAAAAAAAGTAGTTTACCAAAATGAAGAATTTAATTTATTACAACATGCGTTGAATATTGAAGATGGTCTCGAAGGCTTACGTTACAACAATATCGTAATTGCTACTGATGCCGATGTTGATGGTATGCATATTCGTTTATTGTTGATGACTTTCTTCTTGCAATTTTTCCCTGATTTGGTGAAAAAAGGGCATGTTTATATCCTTGAAACACCCCTATTTAGAGTAAGAAATAAGCAAGAAACTATTTATTGTTACGATGAAACAGAAAAGCAAGCAGCTGTTAAAAAACTAGGTAACAAACCCGAAATTACCCGATTTAAAGGGTTAGGTGAAATTTCACCAGCCGAGTTTGGAAGATTTATTGGACAAGATATTCGCCTTCAACCCGTTATATTAGAACAAGGAGACCATATTCAAGATTTGCTTGAATATTATATGGGCAAAAATACCATGGAACGTCAAGAATTCATCATCAATAATTTAAAAGTTGAGCTGGATTTGGTAGAGAATTAATGATTAATTAAATCAAAGTAAAATGATTCATATTGTATTTGATTCGGCTAATGTGCCGGTTTTGCAACAAGCTGTTGATATGGATGAACTATTGCAGGGAAATATCATTGAAATAAAAGATGATTATGCGGTCGGACCAATTGATAATATCTATACAACTGAAGGCTTTCAAACAAGAAGAGACTGGTGGAAAAATGTATTACTGTATTCTCCTCATGAACAACAATTAGATATTGTAGATGATAAATTAACCGTACATCATTTATTGCAGCAATTAACAGATGACAGTGAGGTTGAAGTGTGGATCTGGATGGGACAAAATGCACATGATGTATGTGGCTATTATTGGTTGATTAGTCAGTTGAAAGACTTTGCTGGCAGGATTCAAGTATTGTATTTAAATAACCTTCCTTTTTTTAATGAAAAAGGGAATATATTTTATCCGACGCATTTACATCAAATTCAACCCAAAGAATTTTTAAAAGCAAAAAAATTAGCTCGTCCAATCACACTCAGCGAATTTGAAGTAGATCCCGATGAGTGGAAGAAGACTTGCACAGAAGATGCAATAGTACGTTTTTTGGAAGGCGGAAAAAAAATTTCTAGTAAAGATGCCGATTTTTATGACAAATATTTGCTAGCACAAATTACTAGTGAATCTCAAAAGATGAGCAAAGTACTTTCCTCTACTTTGAATAAAATTCCGCTTCAAACAGGTGATGCATTTTTAGTCTGGCGGTTAAGAGAATTGTCTGAACAAGGAAAAATTTCAGTAATTGGCGATTGGGAAAAAGGTTGGAAAGATTTAACAATACAATTGCCCTCTTTAGCGCTTATAAATGAATAAAATGGTTACTTTAAAAAAATTAGATAAGATAGGAGAAGATGAACGGGGAGCTACACATTATTTTACCACCAATAGAACAGGTGAGTTTATAGTAGCTTATAGAAAAGCCGGTTCAGTTAATGGTAAACATTATCATAAAGGGACTGCGGAAACAAAAAATCCCGAAGAATTCATTTTAATGAGTGGTGAAGCTACTTTGAATTGGTTTGATGTTAGAAGTGATAAAAAAGGTTCAGTTAAAATTGTAGCACCTACAATGGTTTCTATTGAGCCTTGGGCCTGGCATGAAGTTGTGGCAGATACCGATTTTGTAATGTTTGAGTTAAATGGGTTGAATGATGCAAAAGATGATACGTTTAGAGATTGGTTGGGATAAAGCATTTAAATAAATAGCGAAACAATAAAGTTAAAATTTGATTTAATACATAGTTATAATGGCGAAAGTGAAAAGTGACAATAAGTTCATGGAAAGCGAAACTGGGGTACAAGGGCAATACAAAAACTGGTTTTTAGAGTATGCCTCTTATGTTATTTTAGAACGTGCTGTTCCTGCTATTGAAGATGGACTAAAACCGGTTCATCGTCGTATTCTTCATTCAATGAAAGAAATGGATGATGGAAGATTTAATAAAGTAGCTAATATTATCGGGCAAAGTATGCAATACCATCCACATGGTGATGCTAGTATTGGCGATGCCTTAGTTAATATGGGGCAAAAAGATTTACTAATAGATACACAAGGTAACTGGGGTGATGTTCGGACCGGCGACTCTGCTGCTGCCTCTCGTTATATTGAAGCTAGATTGTCTAAATTCGCGCTTGATGTTGCATTCAATCCTAAAACTACTGAATGGCAATTAAGTTATGATGGTAGAAAAAACGAACCAGTTAATCTACCCATGAAATTCCCATTGTTACTAGCTCAAGGTGCTGATGGTATTGCAGTTGGTTTATCTACCAAAATATTGCCACACAATTTTTGTGAGTTGATAGAAGCGTCTATCAAATATTTAAAAGGCAGAAAATTTGAATTATACCCCGATTTTTTAACCGCTGGTATGATTGATGTTGCTAATTATAATGAAGGTAAAAGGGGAGGAAAAGTAAGGGTAAGGGCACATATTGAAGAACTTGATAAAAAAACATTGGTCATTAAAGATGTTCCTTACAGTGTTACTACCTCTCAACTAATGGAGAGTATTACCAAAGCCAATGATCAAGGAAAGATAAAAATTAAAAAAGTTACCGACGTAACTGCTAAAGAAGTTGAAATTCAAATTGATCTTGCCGCAGGTATATCACCCGATATTACCATCGATGCATTGTATGCTTTTACAGACTGTGAAGTGAGTATCTCCCCTAATGCCTGTGTAATTGAAGAGAATAAACCTAAATTCTTAACCGTTCACGAATTGTTGAAATCTTCGGTAGATAATACCAAAGAATTGCTCAAAAGAGAGCTTGAAATTCGTTTGGCCGAGCTGCAAGAAAAATGGCATTATACCTCTTTAGAAAAAATATTCTTCGAAGAAAAAATATACAAAGAACTAGAACAAAAACATGCAACCTGGGATAAAGTAATAGAAGCGATTGATATTGCTTTTATTCCTTTCAAGAAAAAATTAAAAAGAGCAATCGCTAAAGAAGATATTCTTAAACTAACTGAAAAACCCGTAAGAAGAATTTATCGGTTAGATATTAATGAGCTGAACGCTCAAATAAAAGCGATTGAAGCAGATATCAAACAAGTGAAATTTGATTTAGACAACTTAATTGATTTTGCTGTTGCTTATTTCGATAATTTATTGAAGAAATACGGTAAAGGAAAAGAACGTAAAACAGAAATTAAAGAGTTTGATACCATACAAGTAAAGCATGTAGCTATTGCCAACACTAAAGTGTATATCAATAGAAGCGAAGGCTTTATTGGAACCGGTTTAAAGAAAGAAGAATTTTTATGTGAATGTTCAGATTACGATGATATCATTGCTTTTACAAAAGCCGGTATCATGAAAGTAGTAAAAGTTTCTGATAAAACATTTATAGGAAAAGACATTATTCATGCCGCTGTATTTCAAAAAAATGATGAACGTACTACTTATAATATGATCTATGTGGATGGTAAAACTGCTGTGAGTTTTGCTAAAAGATTTAACGTTACAGGTATTACTCGCGAAAAAGAATACGATTTAACCAAAGGGGCCGACAAAAGTCGTGTACACTATTTTACCGCTAACTTAAATGGAGAAGCAGAAGTAGTGAAAATATTACTTAGTCCAAACAGCCCTGCTCGCACCAAAGAACTTGATTTTCATTTCGAAGAATTAGAAATCAAAGGGAGAAGCAGTATGGGTAACCAAGTTACTAAGTATGCGATTAAATCGGTTAAATTAAAAGAAGCTGGTAAAAGTACATTAGCCGGTAGAAAAATATGGTTCGACGATAAATTCGGAAGATTAAATACCGAAGAAAAAGGAAAATACCTTGGCTCTTTTGAAGATGAAAAAATAATTGTTTTCTATAAAGATGGAACGTATGAATTAACAGATACGGAAATTACGCAACGCTTTGAGCCCGAACATGTGATGCTGATTGAACAATTCAATCCAGATAAAACAATATCCGCTATTTATCTCGATCAAGAAAAAAATCAATACAACATTAAGCGATTTAAAGTAGAAACTTCTACTCTTAAAACACAATTCCTGTTCATAAAAGAAGGCAAAGGAAATAAGTTAGAAGCCATTTCTACCGATGCTGAACCGGTATTAATAGTTCAAACCGGGCGCGGACAAACAATTCGTACTGCAAAGTTTAAAGTAGCTAAAATGGTAGAAGTGATGGGGTGGAAAGCCGTTGGTGCAAAGCTTACTGATTTTAGTAAAACGATTGAAATGACTTGGGAACCTCCTTCTAAAAAAGACAAATCACAAACCGAACTGTTTTAAAAAACAACTATGATTGATATTAAAGTAGGTAATTATAATACACTAAAAGTAAATCGTAAGGTTGAGTTTGGTTATTATTTAGACAATGGGGAAGAAGGTATTTTATTGCCTAAAAGGTTTGCGCCCGCCACCTTAAGATTGGGCGACGAGATCAATGTATTTGTTTACCATGATTCAGATAATCGATTAATCGCAACAACACAAAAAGCTAAAGCTGTTGTCGGTGAAATAGCTAAAATGAAAGTAGTCGCTGTAACTAAACAAGGCGCTTTTTTAGATTGGGGTTTGATGAAAGATTTATTTGTTCCAGTATCTAAACAAGTTAGTGGAATGCGTTTAGGTGGCGAATACCTCGTTTTGCTTTATGTAGATGAAATGACCGGTAGAGTTGCTGCTACAGAAAAAGTAGAAGCCCTCATGCGAAACGAAGAGCTTACAGTTCATGAAATGGAACTTGTAGATTTATTGGTTTATCGTACTTCAGAAATTGGGTATGTAATGATCATCAATAATAAACATATTGGGATGTTGCACAGTAATGAAGTGTTCCAAGATTTAAATGTTGGCGATAAAGTAGAAGGATTTGTAAAAAAAATACGCCCCGACAATAAAATTGATGTAGTATTAGGTAAGCCTGGTTTTAACAAAGTAGAAGATGAAGGCGATAAAATTATTAGGCTTTTAAAAGAAAACAATGGCTACTTGCCCTATCACGATAAATCTGATCCGGAAGATATTTATCGTTTTTTTTGCATGAGCAAAAAAACTTTTAAAATGACAATTGGAACATTATACAAACAACAAAAATTGCATTTCACAAAAACAGGCATTCAACTAACAGATACAGTTTAAATCCATTGGATTCATTTAACTTTGTATAGTATTTAATTAAATTCATACTATGTCTGTTAAAGTTGTGTATATCGTAGCTGCTGTTCGCACCCCAATAGGTAGTTTTGGCGGCTCTTTAAAAGATTTTTCTGCCACTCAATTAGGAGCAGTTGCCATTAAAGGTGCTGTAGCTAAAGCAGGTATTAATCCTTCGATAATAGATGAAGTTTTAATGGGTTGTGTAATACAGGCTAATACAGGACAAGCCCCAGCCAGACAAGCTGCTAAATTTGCAGGATTACCCGATTCGATTATTGCAACAACCATTAATAAAGTTTGTGCAAGTGGTATGAAAGCCATAGCATTAGGTGCCCAGTCTATACTATTGGGTGATTCAGATGTAATTGTTGCAGGGGGGATGGAAAGTATGAGTAATGTACCTTATTATAGCCCCAATACTCGTTGGGGTAATAAATACGGTAATATTAATTTGATAGATGGTTTAGTTAAAGATGGATTAACAGATGTGTACCACAATTATGCAATGGGTAATTCAGCTGAATTGTGTGCTACGGAATTAAATATCTCACGAGCTGAACAAGATTTGTTTGCAACTGAAAGTTATCAAAGAAGCCAATTTGCATGTAACAATGGTCTCTTTGATGAAGAAATCGTTCCTGTTGAAATCCCGCAACGAAACAGCAACCCTATTTTGTTTGAAAAAGATGAAGAACCTTTTAATGTAAAATTCGATAAAATCGCTGGCCTAAAACCTGCCTTTATAAAAGATGGAACTGTAACTGCTGCCAATGCAAGTACAATGAATGACGGTGCAGCAGCTGTTGTTTTGATGAGCAAAGAAAAAGCGGAGTCTTTAGGCGTTAAACCATTGGCTATAATTAGAAGTTATGCCGATGCAGAACAATCCCCAGAGTGGTTTACAACGGCTCCTTCAATTGCAATGCCTAAAGCAATAGCTAAAGCTGGTTTAACTTTTAACGAAGTTGATTTTGTAGAATTAAATGAGGCTTTTTCTGTTGTTGGAATTGCCAATATGCAAAAAATGAAGCTAGATCCAGCAAAGGTAAATGTACATGGGGGCGCAGTTTCAATAGGTCATCCATTAGGATGTAGCGGCGCAAGAATAATTGTAACACTCATTAATGTATTGAAACAAAAAGGTGGTAAAATTGGCGCAGCCGCTATCTGTAATGGGGGAGGAGGTGCTAGCGCTATGGTAATTGAGCTTGCTTAATTTATGATATAATTAAATATTGCTAATGCCAACTCTTGCATGAATAAATGCATTCTTTTTGATTGATTGAATCATAGATAATGCCAAATCTCCAGCATAAATATAATGGTTATTAGTAGAGGGCAGTTCTTCCATATTTGTAATAAATAATCCAGTTTCATCCTGTTCAATAATGGATTCTGGACAGTAATAAGTCCAATCTAGTCCAGAGTTGCTTAAATAGTTATAAGCAAGTAATTGTTCTTTTGCCATTGGGATCAATTCCGCCGGAAATTCAGGGGTGTCTAACAAAAACTCCCCTTCTTGGTTTTGTAAAATACCCATTCCCCCCAATACTACAATTCTTCGAATATTATTAAGCTGCATTTGTGCAATAATGTTTTTTATACCAATACTTCTACTCTTGTCCGATGGTTCAAAACTGGTATTATTGAATAAAACTATTACTGCATCTGCATTTTTTAACCCTTTGGCTACATCCTTCGTGTCTAAAACGTAGCCTTTTACAGCCAATAAATCTTTTGTGCGATTATCTTCATCTATAAACTGATCAATATTTCTGGCAAAGGCTGTAACACTAATTCCTTGATGAATACAAAGATGCACTATTCTTGTGCCTAATAATAAGTTCGCACCAAATACAGTTATTCGCATTGTACCTAAATTCTTGAATAAAAATTATTTAGCCGCTTCTTCTATGATTTCTTGCATGTTGATTCCTTGATGACTTTCATCATAAATACATGCTCTATTTTTGATTAATAATATTTGTGGAGATTCATGTTGTACATTGAAATATTCACTAACTCCTGTAGAAAGTAATCTATATTTTAATAAGTCTAGAAAGTAAAAATCTATGTCTTCTGGTTGATTTTCTCTTTCTAATCTATTAAGTGCCATTGAACTAATACTGCAACGAGTACTGTGTTTAAAAATAACCTGTGGCTTTTGGGTCGATTTCTCTCGGATATCCTCCAATTGATTCTGGTCACTTAAATCAATCCAATTCATATTAAATTATTTTTGTTGCTAAGTGAAATTGCGATTTAACCCTTGAAAAACTTTGGATTGGTAGTTGGGCAGCCCCTATTTCTACTTGCAGAGCAAGAAGATAAGGTGAATGCTATCATTACGATCAATGAAAATAGTATTACCAATTTTTTCATATGGATTGTTTTAAATTATAAATTATATTGCTAAATTATTTATAATTAAGCGAAATAACTAAAGTTTTGACTCATTTATATTTAATTTAATGTTATTTAACAGAAATTAAAAGGTTATTACTGCATCGAACTATAATTAAATGGTATATAACTGCAATTTGTATTGTGTCAGAATAACGTTATTCAAATAAAATTTATAAAGAAAAATACATGAACGTACATTTTATTTCAATCGGAGGAAGTGTAATGCACCAATTGGCCATTGCCCTGCATAAAAAAGGCTATACCGTTGCTGGTTCTGACGATGAGATTTTTGAACCTGCAGCCAGTAATTTATCGGCAGAAGGCATTTTACCCACTTCTATTGGTTGGAATCCAGCTAACATCACGCCCGATTTAGATGCTGTTATTCTTGGCATGCATGCTAAAGAAGACAATCCGGAGTTGTTGAAAGCCAAGTCTTTAGGGCTACCTATTCATTCTTTTCCTGAATATATTTTTCAAGAAAGTATTGATAAACAACGGGTTGTAATAGGGGGGAGTCATGGTAAAACAACCACAACCAGCATGATTATGCATGCGTTGAAACAACTCAATAAAGATTTTGATTACCTGGTGGGTGCAAAACTTGAGGGCTTTAGTCAATCGGTGAAAATTACGCAGGCGCCAATTATAGTTTGTGAAGGAGATGAATACCCGGCAAGTACCATCGAACGAAAACCCAAATTTCATTTTCTATTTCCCCATATTGCAATCCTTACAGGAATCGCATGGGATCACATCAATGTATTTCCCACTTTTGAGTTTTATTTAGAACAATTTGAAATCTTCATCAATAAAATAGAAACCGGAGGTATTTTAATTTATAATGAAAGTGATGAAGTCCTTAGAAATCTAATCAAAAAAAATAAAAGAACCGATATTCGTTACCAACCCTATTCAGTCCCATCTCACACAATTAATAATGGAATTACAACAGTAAATATAGATGGGGTAGAAGGTCGGTTGAGTGTATTTGGTAACCATAACTTACTTAATCTCTTAGCCGCTTATTATACTTGTAAAGAATTAGGCATTACTGCTATTGATTTTGTAGCAGCAATGCAGCACTTTACTGGTGCCGCAAAAAGACTTGAATTATTATCGAGTAATAGTTCCGTAAATATTTACAGGGATTTTGCTCACGCTCCAAGCAAAGTAAAAGCTTCTGTAGATGCTGTTAAACATCAATTTCCCAACCGTACCCTTTTTGGTATACTTGAATTGCATACTTATAGTAGTTTGAACGAAAACTTTATGCCTCAATTTAATGGAGCCTTTGACCAGGTTGATGTTGGAGTGGTTTTTTATTCAAATCATGCATTAGCTTTAAAAAGAATGCCACCATTGCCTTCTGAGAAAGTGATTGAAGGATTTAATAAACCAGGATTGATTATTTTTAACGAAAAATCAAGTTTGCAACAATGGATTAGTCAACAAAATTTCAATAATTCAAATATTCTTTTCATGAGTAGTGGTAATTTTGATGGAATAGATATAATTTCGTTATCCCAAGCAATCACTCAACAACAACCTACTAAATAGTCTAATGAATCTACAACTTTCTCGCCCAATTGCTTTCATCGATTTAGAAACAACTGGCGTAAATATTAGCATAGATCGTATCGTTGAAATTGCGGTGGTGAAAATCATGAACGATGGTTCTAAAATAGTTAAACGAAAACTAATCAATCCCTTAATGCCTATTCCTGCTGGTTCTACCGAAGTTCACGGTATTACTGATGAAATGGTTAAAGATGCACCTTCTTTTAAACAAGCTGCTAATGAAATGAAGCAGTTTATGGAAAATTGTGATATCGCTGGTTATAATAGCAACCGTTTTGATATTCCAATGCTGATTGAAGAATTTTTAAGAGCGGGTATTGAATTTACAGTAGAAGGCCGAAAATTATTGGACGTTCAAAAAGTGTTTCACCTTATGGAGCAACGCACTCTTTCGGCTGCTTATAAATTTTATTGTAACAAAGTGTTAGATGGGGCGCATAGCGCAGAAGTAGATGCTACTGCCACATGGGAGGTATTAGAAGCCCAAGTAGAACGCTATCCCCAAATTGGAGATACTGTTGAGTCGATAGTTAAATTTACCGGGGAAGATGACATCGTTGATTTTGCTCGTCGTTTTGTAAAAGAAAAGGGTGTAGAAGTGTTTAATTTTGGCAAACACAAGGGTAAAGCTGTTACGCAAGTGCTAAAAGAGGAACCCCAGTATTACGATTGGATGATGAAAGGTGATTTTCCTTTAGATACTAAACAAAAGCTAACTGAAATGCTTAACAGAACCCTCTTAAAGAAAAATTGATTTTTTTATTGATTTGAACGACATACAGGGGGCTTTTTATCGTTATTTTGCAAATTAAATGCTATTTTTTTTAACTTAAACTATTCAATTGGTTGCTAATTTGTACATTCGCCAAAACTTTTAACTGCATCGTTGGAAAAAATAGTTATCATACCCACCTATAATGAGAAAGAAAATATTGTAGCTATTGTAAATGCAGTATTTAATCTACAACTTGGATACCATATCCTGGTAATAGACGACGGTTCCCCCGATGGAACAGCTGCAATTGTAAAAGAATTGATGCATCAATTTCCAGATCAACTTTTTCTGGAAGAAAGAACTGGGAAATTAGGGTTAGGTACGGCATATATTCATGGATTTAAATGGTGTATTCAAAAAGGATATGCTTTTATTTTTGAAATGGATGCCGATTTCTCACATGACCCTGCCGATTTAGAGCGCTTATATACTGCTTGTAAGTTCAATGGCGCAGATTTAGCGATTGGTAGTAGGTACGTTGCTGGAGGGAAAACAGAAAATTGGCCCATTATCCGTAAAATATACTCTAGAGGAGGATCGATTTATACCAGGTTACTAACTTGGATGCCTGTTAACGACCCTACTGCAGGATTTATTTGCTATAAAAAAGAAGTACTTGAGTCTATTAACTTCAGTATGATTTCTTTTGTAGGATATGCATTTCAAATTGAAATGAAATTTGCAGCATGGAAACTTGGCTTTACAATTAAAGAAGTACCCATTACTTTCCGCGATCGAAAAATAGGTGTTAGTAAAATGAATACCGGAATTATTAAAGAAGGGGTATTGGGCGTACTCAAAATACAATGGCAAAGCTTGTCTAAAAACTATCGCGCTAAACTAAAAAATAGCTAATATTTTTTAGTTTTTCTGTATGCTTATTTTACGCTTTAATTTTAATCTTACTCCAGCTTAATTCGTTTACACTTCCATGTACCAACCATACTGCTATTGCCGACAAACAAAGCATAATGATTACTATCGGTATATTGTTGTAAAATAAATAATGCATCCCTCCAATACACACGGGAATTAATAATATCATCATTGAATATAAAAAGTTTTTACCTCTTTGGTTAGAAAGTTCATCTTCCGAAAATGGAAACATATTTATCGATAGATATGCAATCAAATATGTGATGAATAATTGATTAGATATACATAGTAGCAAATTGGGCAACTGTGCAATTCCTCCTACTGTAATTCCAACAATAAAAACGATTAAACCCGGTATAGCAAAGAATTTAATAATTAACGCTTTTACTGCCCCATTTATAATATTTCCCGGTGTTGTAATAGGTGTTGTATAATATATCCATGAAGCTTTCCATTTAGCAGATATCTTTAGCTGTCCTAGTGCAATTAATAATATAAAGCCGGAAAAATACATGCCCGTGATTATGTAACTTATGTCTACTTTAAGTGAATCAACAATAGCAGCAAAGTTTCGTTGTTTAATTTTGAACAATGAAAGTACTAATAATACAATTACGTAGCCAATAGAAGGATATACTTTCATTTTAAAATCCCTGCTTCTTGCTGTCATATACCAAGTATGTAAAAATCCCATTCGTTGCATATTTGTATTGGTAAGTATATTCACTAATTGCTCTTTAAATGGCCTACTTTTTTTGTTGGGTAGAACCTTCTTGTGTAAAGTACTTATTTCATCAGTTACACTGCCAGATATTAACGATAATTTTGCAGTAAATGCGGGCGCAAAATATTTAATGACCAACCATATACAAAGGATAGGGATTAAAATACTCAACAAAAACGCAGAAAACAATATTGGCGTAAAATGCTGTTCATATAAAAACAACCAGCCTCCTGCAAACCAATAAGGCGGACAAAACAGTAATATACTTTTTTGCGGAATGATAAATTGATTGGATATCACATCTTTCATTAACCTTGGCAATAGTTGATAAGACCCATATACAACAATCGAAAATACAATTTGGATATAACTGATGATTGTTTTAAATTTTTCCGGTGTGGTTATCTTTAAAATGATCAAATAAACCATGTTAATGATGAAAATTGACAATAGGGTAGAAAAGGGTATGAGCAACATTAGTACTATTACACCATGCCATTTTATATTAAAGCTTAAATAAATGAATGATGGCAAACACATGGGAAGCACAATTTTACTTACATGTGCTATTATGTGCAACAGCCTTGCTAGCAAAAATGTTTTTTCATTGACCGGTTTGGGCAAAATAATCAAATTGTCTCTTACTTCAATCAACACTGAAGTGAAATCGGTAATCAACATCATTGAAAGAAAAAATACAAGCAGTGTAAAAAAGAGGGTAAATTGTGTTAAGTGATCATTTGTAAGCAAAAGGGGAAATATAAATACAATTCCCAAAAATGCTGCCATTATCATCGTCCCAAGAGTAGACGCTTTGGTGGGTTTATCTGATTTTTTTTGTTGTACTTGTTGCAAACTATTGGGTCTTCTTTCGTCCATTAATAGCTTGGTCGATAAAATTGCTTTAAGCTGTGCTATATTGACCCCTAATTTTCTGTAAAAAAAACGAGGCGATAATAAAATATGTACTAATAATCGATTCATCTTAAATTAGGTTATTACTCAAATGCGCTGATTAAATGGTCGGCTGCTTTGTTTAATGATTCAGTAGCAGTTAATTGAGAAAATATGTTTTCTAAACTTGCATTACCCTTTTGCTGTTTTAATTCTTCTATAGTTCCATCTGCAATTACAACTCCTTCATGGATCAATACTATTCGGTCACTCACTTTTTCTACTACATCCATCATATGGCTGCAATAAAAAACTGTCTTCCCTTCTTTAGCCAATTTGCTAATTAGCTCTTTAACAATAATTACACTATTTGCATCTAATCCGCTCAAAGGCTCATCCAATATTAATATTTCAGGATTGTGTAAAATACCAGAGGTTATCAATACTTTTTGTTTCATTCCCTTGCTAAATGTTTCCATTCTTGCATCTATAACTTCTTGCAGACCAAATGCCGCTAACATCTTTTCAATTCTTTCTGCAGCAACTGTTGTTGGTAATTCATACAAGTTGGCCATAAACCCCAAAAATTCTCTTGGAGTTAATACATCGTATAGTTCTGCTAATTCTGGTACATAACCAATTTTTCTTTTGATGGCAATAGGATCTTGTTTTAAATCAATTCCTCCAATTAACACTTCACCATCGTAATCAGTAATCAGTCCAGTTAATATTTTAACAGTTGTGCTTTTTCCCGCTCCATTAGGGCCAATATAGCCAATAACCTGTCCCGGATAAATGTTTAAGTAGATACCCTTTAATACCTTTTTTACCCCATAATTTTTAAATACCCCATTCAATTGTATAATTGCTTCCATAATAATAAATTATTGATTTGTGTTGATTATTCAACAGGGATATTGTATTTCAAAAAAAAACCAAGGATTTTTAAAAATAAACAGTTTCTTTGAATAAATGAAATCTGCTTTAATAAAATTACATATCGCCGTTTTCCTTGTTGGTTTTACGGGGATTCTAGGAGTATTAATTCAATTAAGCGAACTTCCGCTGGTTTGGTACAGAATTTTAATTACTGTGGTGAGTTTGTTTTTTCTGCTTAAATTTAAGCAACGATTAACGCCAGTACCTAAAAAAGCCAAATTTCAATTAATGCGCATTGGCGCCATAATAGCATTGCATTGGGTTTGCTTTTATGGAAGTATTAAATTATCAAATGTATCCATTGCATTGGTATGTTTTTCTTCTACCGGATTATTTACAGCAATATTAGAACCTTTGATGATTACTAAAAAAATCAAATGGATAGAAATTGCTTTAGGACTGTTTAGCATAATTGGCATTACCCTTATTTTTCATTTCGATGATCGATATAAATTAGGCATTATTGTAGGAGTTGTAGCGGCCATTTTAGCTGCTTTGTTTTCTGTATTGAATAAGAAGCATCTAGCTATTGCAGATACGCAACAAATGCTTTTATACGAACTTATTGGCGGTTTTTTAATATTAACAGTACTTTTTCCTATCTATGTTTACTTGTTTCCCACTGCTAATATAATACCTACAATTTCAGATTGGGGCTGGTTACTAATCTTAAGTTGGGTTTGTACAATTGTTGCTATGCAATTGATGCTTCAATCGTTACAAAAAGTTTCCGCTTTTACTCAAAATTTAAGTTTGAATTTAGAACCTGTTTATGCTATTACAATGGCTTTTTTGCTCTTTCATGAAAATAAAGCGCTACATCCCAGTTTTTATATAGGAGTAGCGCTTATTCTTTTTTCAGTGATTTTACAAATGCTTCGAATTGTAATTGGCAAACGAAATTAGTCCATCTAAAACTCAACGATAAATCCTATAGTTGGAGTAACATTCGCATCATTTGTATCTAGCAATATTGGTATTGCATTACTTCCATTTTGTTGAATCGGCAAATTATTCGTCGTTACAAATCCAGTATTATCAGCAGTCCGTTGAAATGTATAAATATTAGGGGCAGTACTTTTTGCCCTGTAAAAATTACTAATGTCAATAAATAAATCTAAACTTGTTTTTTTATAATACCATTTTTTATCGATTCGGATATCTCCCGCATTAAAGTTATTTAATCGTTCATTATTAATTTTACTGTAGTCTAACATGCCTGATCCCAATGTCAAATAATTGGCTCTACTTGCAACCAGGTCATATGGCGTATAAGGCACACCACCCTGAAATCTTAGCTTGATGCCCATTTCCCAATTTCTGTTAAATTTATATCCCCATACCACCGAAAGTAAATGTCTATTATCCCAAGAACTAGGCGTATAGTCTGTATTTGCATTGGTATATTCACTTTTGAAATAAGTGTAACTTAACACGCCATAAAAACGTTGGGTCAATTTATGCTGTGCAAAAAATTCAAATCCCATGGATCTTCCTTTACCATTACTGGTAACTGCTTCATTTCCCAGCACATTAAAATCTCCGCCTTGGTTGGATAAACTGATGCCATTTTTTACACTGATAGGTACGTTATTGTATTGCTTGTAAAAAGTTTCTAATGTAAATCGAGTGGCATTATTGGGTAAATACTCAAATCCTGCTACATAGTGCGTGCTTTTGGTATATGCCACATCTTTGTTTGCCAATACATTATTGTTGTTTCTGTAACTCAATACAGTGTATGGCATCATTTTAAAGTATTCGCCTATGGATGCGTTAAATGTAATTTTATTTGAAATGATTTGAGAGAGTGCAATTCTAGGAGAGAGGGTATTAATCACATTCATTCCAGTAGCTGTAAAATCATTTCCATCCGCTCTAATACCTGCACTAATGCCGGTATTATTGTTCCAAAATCTTTTACCTACTTGTATAAATCCGCCAAACTTCACCAATGAAATATCTCCTGTAAAACTGCGAACAATAGCAGGACTAACTACATTTCCTTGTTGGTCAATAACCGCAGTTTGAATAGTTTGATTGGTGCTTGTAGAAGAAGATACTTGTTGAACATCAATTCCATGGCTGATTTTCCAGTCACCAAAAGTTTGGTTTACATCGTACCTTAATTTGTTTTCTATTTCTGTTGATTGAAATGCAAGTGTTTGCGCTCCTTTGTTTTCACCTAAATTATTTTCAAATTTGTCTAATTGATTGTTGAAAGCATTTCTACTAATTGCAAGATTCAGGTAACCATTTTTTAGTAAGTGTTTGAGTGTAAACCCTACTGTATAATTCCATTGTTGAATGGATGGATTGTTATTGAGTACATACAACTTTTCAGGTGTAGCTTTTTTGGGGGCTGCAAAATTAAATTCATCTATCGCACCTACACCAATTAATGTAAGTGATGTTTTTTTATTGAGTTGGTGAGAAATCTTATATTGAAAATCCCAAAAATTTGGCCTAATAGGCAAATCAATTGCTTTAAATAATAATTGCAAATAACTTCTTCTGGCAGATGCTAAAAAAGTTGTTTGTCCGTTTTTAGCTAGTGGACCATCCAATGTTGCAGCCAATTCGGTCCCACTCAATCGGATGTTTCCTTGTAAATGATTGCTGTTGCCTCTTTTTTGCTTGAACTCAAAAACTGATGATAAAGTATTATTAAATCGTGCATCAAAGGCCGATGAACTAAGCTTAACTTCTTCTATAAAACTCACGTTTAAAATTCCTGCTGGTCCGCCTGCACTACCTTGTGTTGCAAAATGGTTAATTACCGGAATTTCTACTCCATCTAAATAGTAAACATTTTCATTAGGAGCACCTCCTCTAATAATGATGTCGTTTCTAAAACCTGCTGTACCAGCAGTTCCTCCTACACCGGGTAGTGCTTGAATTACCCTAGAAATATCGAAGTTGCCGCCTGGATTTGTTTTGATTTCTTCTGTCGTTAAACGCTGCACACTCAACGGCGTTTCTAAAGTTGCTGCTCTCGCAGATTTATTCCTTCCCGTTGTCGTTACAGTTACTGCATTTAATACTTTTACATCAGGTTCTAACTCAATCAATAAGTTATTTTCATTACCACTGGTGATAGGTACATTATATTTAGTAACTGTTATATATCCGATTGCTTTAATTTGAATGGTATAAGCCCCAGATAGTATACCGGAAATTAAAAATTTTCCTGTGTTGTCTGATATCCCACTTTTATTTGCGTTCATTACCTGAATAGTAACTCCAGGTATGTTTTTTTGGTATACTTTATCAATAACACTGCCAGATAATGTGCCTGTTTGTTGGCCACTTGCATTCAAAAGTTGGAAAGTTAATATAACAATTAATGCTAGTTTGGGTAGTTTAATCTTCATAAATATTGCCGTTTATCAAATTCATACTATTTACAATTAAATATGACTTTTGTTTAATTAACTTCGAAATAAACTTAAAAATATTCAACATGCGTTTGATGTACTTGTTGCTGGCATTATTGTTAACGAATAGCATATTCGGACAAAAAAATCCACTAAATCACACTGTTTACGACGATTGGCAAACAATATCTGATCGATTAATCAGTAACAACGGACAATTTATTGCCTGGCAAGTAAATCCACAAGAGGGAGACGGCCTTTTAGTTATTAAAACAATTGATGGTGGGATTGTTGCAGAAATTGTTAGGGGATATAATGCGGTAATTACCAACAACAATAATTTCCTTATTTGTAAAATCAAACCAAAATTCAAGGATACCCGCGATGCAAAAATTAAAAAGAAAAAGCCCGATGAAATGCCCAAAGACAGTTTGGCTATTGTTGAGCTGCACTCTGGCAAAATAACTAAAGTGCCTAAAGTTAAAAGTTTTAAAGTTCCCGAGGATTCAGAAAATGTGGTGGCTTATTTGTTAGAGAAATCCACTCCTGAAATATCTATCTCAAAAGGTTCACTAGATTCTGCTGCAAAAATAAATGCCCTTGTTACTATGGCCGATAGTTTAATGCGGGTTGCAGATAGTTTGCGAAACAAAGCCAATGATGCTAAAATAAAAGGCTTGTCTATTTTAAAGTCTACTGATATTTCAACTAAACAATTGATTAAATCTCCTGAAGAACCAATTGAAGAAGGCACTGATTTAATAGTGAAAAATTTAAGTACGGGTGAGAATAAAACCGTAAAACTAGTTAATGAATATATTTTTAATAAGAAGGGCAATGTGCTTCTTTACAAAACAACACGAAAAAATAATGATTCTTCTGTAAAAGCAACTATTGTAAAATTGAATATTTTGTCTGGTGAAGCAACATCCATATTCACCAAATTTAATGATGCGAAAAATATACAAATCAATGAATCGGGCAATCAAATTGCTTTTGTTGCCGAACGTGATAGTAGTGCTAAAGCATTACAAAAATGGTTCAAGTTGTATTATTATACCGATGGTTTAGATAGTGCTCAGTTATTGGTAGATAAAAATGCCAAAGGTATTCCTGCTAACTTTACTGTTAGTGAATTTGCTAACATTAGTTTTAGTAAATCAAGTAATCGGTTGTTTTTTGGAACAGCGCCTATACTTCCTGTTAAAGATACATCTTTACCCGAGTTTGAAAGAGTAAGTGTAGATGTATGGGGAACAAAAGACGATTATATTCAGCCTGTTCAATTGAAAAATTTGGAAACAGATTTGAAGAAAAACTATTTGGCTCGTTACGATTTTATTTCCAAATCCGTTGTTCAACTAAGCAATCCTTCTTTTCGAACTGTATTACAAACCAATGAAGGAGATGGAAAATATTTTTACGCAATAGCTGATGAAGGTAAAAGAATCGCCTCACAATGGCAAGGATATGTATTGTCTGATATATACCTGATCAATCCTGAAAATGGCGATAAAATATTAATACAAACCAACTTTAAAGGAATTGTTGCACCATCTTCTTCAGGTAATTTCTTGATGTTGTACAATGAAAAACAAAAACAATATGCAGTTTATAATGCAGTAATCAATACATTAAATACAGTAGGTAAAGACATTAAATTTCCTTTGTATGATGATGAAAACGATGTGCCCGATGATCCCAATGCTTATGGGGTAATGGGTTGGACAGAAAACGACGAAAATGTTTTAGTTTACGATAAATATGATGTATGGAAATTAGACCCTAATGGTAAAGCACCTTCTTTCAATGTAACAAACAGTTCAGGCAGGCATAATAATTGGACCTATCGAAATATTACCCTTGATAAAGATGAAAGATTTATAAAGAAAGATCAACAACTTATTTTTTCTGTATACGATAATAATGGGAAAGGCTATGGTCTGTGTAACTATCAATGGGGGAAGTTATTTGAAATTACTGCTTTTGTTAAACCTATTGAACCATTAAAAGTAGCCAATGTAATTAAAGCTAAAGAAAGTAATGTAATTTCATTTAGTACTGAAACATTCCAGCAATCTCCCGGTATTAGCGTTTTAACGTTAAAAGAAAATCAGGGTATAGTAAATTGTTCTTTGGCAAAAAATTTGCAAACAATCAATCAGCAACAATCCAATTATTTATGGGGATCAGCAGAGCTGTTTAAATGGAAAGCTTATACAGGTAAGGAAGTAGAAGGGGTGTTGTATAAACCGGAGAATTTTGATCCAACTAAAAAATATCCAATGATTGTTTATTTCTATGAGCGATTAAACAATACACTTTATAACTATGTTCCACCATCACCAACTCCTTCTCGATTAAATATTTCTTTTTTTGTAAGTAGGGGATATGTGGTGTTTGCACCAGATATTTGGTATACAACTGGTTATCCTGGAAAAGGTGCTTACGACCATATTTTAAGTGGCACAAGAGCATTAATAAAACAAGGATTTATTGACAGTACTAAAATTGGATTACAAGGGCAAAGCTGGGGTGGATACCAAATTGCTTATCTAATAACTAAAACAAATTTATATGCGGCTGCATGGGCTGGAGCACCTGTAGCCAACATGACCAGCGCTTATGGCGGTATAAGATGGGGTACAGGACTTAACCGTCAATTTCAATATGAAAAAACACAAAGTAGGATAGGTGCAAACCTTTGGGAGAAACCAAATTTATACTTAGAAAACTCAGCATTATTTGCATTGCCCAAAGTACAAACACCTTTGGTTATTATGGCCAATGATGCCGATGATGCTGTGCCCTGGTACCAGGGTATTGAATTGTATACAGGATTAAGACGTTTAGGCAAACCAGTTTGGATGTTAAACTACAATAATGAAGCCCATAATTTAGTAGAAAGAAAAAACAGAAAAGATATTCAAATAAGAGAGCAGCAATTTTTTGATTATTTATTAAAGGGGGAAAAACCTGCAAAGTGGATTTCTTCAGGTGTTCCCGCTGTACTAAAAGGCAGAGATTGGGGCTTGGGTTACTAATTTTGTGCAACTTATTCAATGATCAACTATCTATTACTATTGTCATTTATAGTTTTTTCTGCCAAAACTTTACGTTCTTTGCCATATTACAGCAGCATCTTTACCCTTAAAGATGCTGCTGTTTTCATCTTTATAATTATCAGCATATTAATATGAAGCAAGCAATTGGAAATGTAGATGTATTGAATAAATTGGGCATTAGTGCATTAAATGAGATGCAGATTGCTGCAAATTCATGTATACTAGATCATAATGATACATTATTGTTATCCCCAACCGGTTCAGGTAAAACACTGGCTTTTTTATTCCCCTTATTAAGTAAACTTAATCCTAAAGGGAAAAAAGTGCAGGCGCTGGTATTGTCGCCCTCAAGAGAGTTGGCCATTCAAATTGAACAGGTTTGGAAAAAAATTGCTTCTGGATATAAAATCATCTGTGCCTATGGTGGGCATGATATGCCTACCGAAATCAATTCCCTGGTTGAACCCCCTGCTTTATTGGTAGGCACCCCCGGACGAATTGCCGACCATTTTAAAAGAAGAACAGTAGATCCCTCTGGAATAAATATGTTGGTATTCGACGAGTTTGATAAATCTCTAGCACTTGGTTTCGAAGAAGATATGGCATATATTTCCAAAGCATTAATGCCTGCTGTACAAAAAATCTTTGTTTCTGCTACCGAATCAATCGATATTCCTGAATTTATTCAACCTAAAGATCTTGAAGTATTAGATTTTTTAAACAATAACCAACCCGCTGGACATATTCAATTGTTTAAAGTATTATCTAACGATAAAGATAAAATTGATACCCTGGTACAACTGTTAAGTAATATTGGAGCAGAACAAGTACTCGTTTTTTGTAATCACCGGGAAGCAGTTGAAAGAACAGGAATGCTACTAAAAGAAAAGGGTATCCCAAATACGATGTTTCATGGAGGTATGGATCAAATGCAGCGGGAACAAGCATTAGTTAAATTTAGAAATGGAACGGCGCTATATTTGATTGCTACCGATTTAGCTGCTCGCGGATTAGATATCCCAGACATTAATCATATTGTACATTATCATCTGCCGGCTACAATGGCTGAATTTACCCATAGAAATGGTCGAACAGCTCGCATGAATGCAAATGGCAACGCATATCTTATTCTGCATATTGATGAAGAACTACCTAAATTTATTGATGATATCCCTTCTGATTATACATTAAATAATTGTCCTCTCCCAGCTCCCTCTCAATGGGGAACTATTTATCTTAATGCTGGTAAAAAAGACAAGTTAAATAAGGTAGATATCGTAGGTTTTTTTATGCAGAAAGGGAAGCTCTCTAAAGACGAAATTGGTTTAATAGTAGTTAAAGACCACAATTCATTTGTTGCTGTTAAAAAAAATAAAGTGCAACAATTGCTTAAATTAATACAAAGCGAAAAGATAAAAAGTAAAAAATTAATTATTTTGGAAGCTAAATAGTGAAAAAATAGTTAATTTAAAGCCTTAATTTTGTATTTTCATATCCTAATCAAATGCCATGAGAATTTTTCCTTTCCTATTATCCGCTATATGTACAGCTGGGTTAGTTTATTTATTTGATATTCAACTTCCTGTAGGAAGTACTAAAACACCTCGGTTAGGTTATTTCTTGTCACCTCAACAAGGTTTTTGGCAAAATGCCGAACCATCCGATATCAGTTACAATGGAAATATTAAACTCCAAGGACTTTCTGGAAAAGTAAATGTTTATATCGATGACAGACTTGTTCCCCATATTTATGCCGAACAAGATAATGACGCCTATTATGTTCAAGGTTTTTTGCATGCTAAATTTCGTTTATGGCAAATGGAATTTCAAACAATTGCAGCTGGAGGAAGATTAAGTGAAATTTTAGGAGCTGATAGAAAACCCAATGATAGCGTGTTTTTGAAAGTAGATCGATTCTTTAAAAGAATTGGAATGGTATACGGTGCCGAACAAACTCAACAATATGTTGAGCAAAATAATCCCGAAATGAAATTGGCCATCGAATCTTATGCCAAAGGAGTTAATGCATATATCAAATCTTTAAAACCAGAGGAAATACCGTTTGAATATAAGCTGTTAGATTACAAACCTGAAGAATGGTCTACATTAAAAACATATTTGTTTCAAATGTACATGGCTTATGATCTTACTGGTAGAGGCGCTACTACAGATTTGCAAATGACAAATGCTAAGAATTATTTTGGATATGATGAATTCGATAAACTTTTTTCTAATATTAAAGATTCTTTAGATCCTATAATTCCTAAAGGCACTGCTTACAAATCACCAAAAAATTCACCTAAACAGCCTAACAATGTTGATATTGCTTATTTAAATACCAATAAAGGCGATACAAGCACTGCTTCTGCACCAATTGTGCCGCATAAAGAAAATGGGAGTAATAACTGGGCTGTAGCCGGCTCTAAGACTAAAAGCGGCAGACCTATTTTGTGTAACGATCCTCATCTTGGATTGAATTTGCCTTCTCTTTGGTTTGAAGTACAAATAACCACTCCCACACATAGTACTTATGGTGCCAGTTTCCCCGGTTCTCCTGCTGTAATTATTGGTTTCAATGATAGTATTGCCTGGGGGGTTACAAACGCTGGAAGAGATGTATTGGATTATTACGATATGAAATTTAAAGATACCAGTATGCAAGAGTATTGGTACAATGGAGAATGGATTAAGGCCACAACAAGGAAAGAAACTATTAAAATTAAAGGTCAACCAGACTTAGTAGAAAATATTGCCATGACCGTTTTTGGTCCTGTGATGTACGATAAAACATTTAAAAATAATAGTACTGCAGGTAAAAATTTAGCTGTTAGATGGACTGGACTTGATGGTGGCAGTGGACTATTGGCTTTCTATATGCTTAATAGAGCCCATAACTACGATGATTACCTTAAAGCAATTGCTAACTGGAAATCTACAGGCCAAAATTTTGTATTCGCTTCTAAAACAGGTGATATAGCCATTAAACAACAAGCTCAATTTGTTGCTCGCTGGAAAAGACAAGGCGACTTCATTATGCCAGGTACAGATAGCGCTTACGCATGGCAAGGACTCATCCCTATAGATGAAAATCCGATGATTAAAAACCCAACACGTGGTTTTGTAAGTAGCGCAAATCAAGAAGCAACCGATCCTAGTTATCCTTATTATTTAGGTGCCGCTACTAATTTCCCTCTATACAGAGGTGTCATCATCAATAGGAAATTAACTGGAATGAGTAACATCACTCCACTTGATATGCAACGTATGCAAATGGACAATTACAATGTTTTTGCAGAAATGGCTAGACCAGTTTTGCTTAAATACATCAACGATTCATTATTGAGTTCAGAACAAATAAAATATGTTGATATTTTACGTAAATGGGATTTAAATAGTGATGTATATTCTAAAGGAGCTACTGTGTTTAATGCTATTTGGGATAGCGTAGAAGTGGCTCTGTGGGCCGATGATTTTGCAAAATCTAGTTTACCAATGGGTTGGCCCGATGAAAGTACCTTACTAGAAAGCCTTTTAAGGAATGGTGATTACCCTTTTGCCGATGATATTTCAACACCCGACAAAAAAGAAACTGTTCAAGACGCAGTTATTCAAGGTGTTAAAAAAGCAACAAAATACTTGATTTCTTTGGAAAGTCGTGGTTTGCTCGAATGGGCTAAATTTAAAGATACCAAAGTATCTCATTTATTAAAAATAGACGCATTAAGTAGCTTACACCTGCCAATAGGTGGTGGAAAGCACATCATAAATGCAACAACCGATACCCATGGCCCTAGCTGGAGAATGATTGTACATTTAACTGATGATATTGAAGCTTATGGAGTTTATCCTGGTGGCCAAAATGGGAATCCGGGTAGTAAATACTACGATTCTTTTGTAAATCATTGGGCTACTGGTAAATATTACCGCATATTGTTCTTAAAGAAAGAACAAGCTGAAACTCATGCTCAAATTAAATGGAAAATGACTTTTACTAATGCCTAATAAGCTGATAAAAATAAAATAACTAACTTATGAAATTCTTTGTTTCAATAATTATAACTGCATTTCTTGGATACGTAATTGGTTTATTTACCTCATTCCCATGGTGGAGCTTTGCTGTTACTTCTTTTGTAGTAGCCCTAGGTATTGAACAATCTTCTACAAAATCTTTTTTCAGTGGATTTTTGGGAATATTTATTTTGTGGATAGTGCTAGCTTATTTGCAAGATTCAGCAAATGCTCATTTATTATCTACTAAAGTTGCTAATATATTGCCACTAAATGGTTCATTTACTGCTTTAATAGCTATTACTGGTTTAATTGGTGGATTAGTTGGCGGCTTTGCAGCATTAACAGCCAGCTTTACTCGTAAACCTATGAGAAGACATTATTGATTTACTTAGTTTGTTTCTTGTAATGAACCGATTTCAACTGTTCGCAGACAATCTATTTGTTTGCGAACAAAATTTAATGTAATAATATTTACCTTCAATGGTGGTGGCACAAAAAAAACCACATGAATTTACAGGAACAATTTAAAGCTCATTGGAAGAATAACTTTCAACATTTATTATCTCCCAATGCAGAAATCATTGTAGCCTCATCTGGGGGATTAGATAGTACTGTACTTGCTTTTTTACTTAAATCAATTGGTGTACCCATTGTTTTAGCTCACGTAAATTTTCAATTAAGGGGAGAGGAAAGTAATAATGATGAGAAATTTGTTCGCTTATTGGGTGAACAACTTTCTAGTGTAGTAATTGTTAAACACTTCGACACCGAATTGTTCGCAACCAACAATAAACTTTCCATACAAGAAGCTGCCAGAATGTTAAGATATAACTGGTTCGCTGAAATAATTAATGAACAAGTTGATCCCTCTAAAAAAAATAGTCGATGGTTGGCTACTGCACATCATGCCGATGACTCCATCGAAACAATGATGATGCACTTTTTTAGAGGAACTGGAATTGAAGGCCTCAAAGGAATTCCAGCTACACAGCTACAAAAGAAAATAATTAGGCCACTGCTCCCTTTTTTCCGACTTCAATTAGAAACTTTCGCAACTGCATTTCAAATCAATCATATTAATGATTCATCTAATTTGAAAAATGATTATACCCGTAATTTTTTTCGAAATTTATTAATACCACAAATTGAAGTAGTATTTCCTAATGTAAAAGAAAATGTATTGAACAATGCATTTAGGTTGAGTGAAGCAACAATTTTATACAAACAATCTGTAAATCAACATTTGTTAAAATTACTAGAATATAAAGACGCCGAAGTACATATCCCTATTTTAAAATGGATAAAAACAATTCCCTTACATACCATAACTTGGGAAATGATCAAACCCTTTGGTTTTGCCGCAGCTCAAACAAATGAAGTACTGAAACTTTCTACCGCAGCAAATGGTAGTTCTGTTAAATCTTCCACACACCAAATATTTAAAAATAGAGGCTGGCTAATCATAGCCCCATTATCATCCGACGATGCTCAATTTATTTTAATTGAAAAAGAAGGAATCGTAAATTTTCAGCATGGATCTATTGATTTATCTGTTGTGCCAAATTCAAGTAAACAATCTGTTGAACCAAATGTTGAATGGTTAAATGCTGATATAATTCAGTTCCCTTTGTTACTCAGGAAATGGAAAATAGGCGATTATTTTTATCCGCTTGGCATGACCAAAAAGAAAAAAATTGCTAAATTTTTGATTGATGCCAAATTGAGTAAAACAGAGAAAGATGCTGTTTGGGTGCTAGAAATGAATCAAAAAATCATTTGTGTTATTGGACAAAGAATTGATAACCGTTTTAAGTTATCCGAAAACACCCAACATCGCCTCAAAATCAATTACCTCAAATAACCAATTACTTGATCTAGAAAATTGCTTATTAAGTTTATTTTAGATAAAAAAGTTGCGGTGATAATCAAATAAACAATTCCATATAATGCACCCCAAACATGCGCAGAATGATTGATGTTTCCATGCCCCTTATTGGCTAAATAAAATGATAAAATTAAATAAAGTGGGCCAAAAATAAATCCAGGTATATGAAATGGAATCGGAAATATACTCATCCCTAATGTTGGAAATAAAAATATCCCCGCAAATATCACCGCAGAAACAGCCCCAGAAGCCCCTAAACTTCTGTAATGATAATCGTTTTGGTGTTTTAAATATGTGGGCAACAAACAAACCAATAGGGCTGAAACGTACAATATCCCGTAAATTATTTTACCAGATTCTCCATAAATCGTATTAAATGCAGACTCTACCATCTCTCCAAACAAATAAAATGAATACATATTAAATATCAGATGCATTATATCTGCATGGATTAATCCACTGGTGAAAAAACGGTACCACTGTTTCCGTTGGGTAATTGCAGGCGGATAAAAAATCAAATCACTAGTAATTGTTTCATTCGAAAATGCTGTAAAAGAAATAATTCCAGTTAAAACTATTATGCTTAGTGTAATGGTAATCATATTGTAGCAGTTAAGTTGTATACAAATGTAATCAATAAAAAAAGCCAATAGGCTATTATAGCATGTGTGTCAATTAAATATGATGGTATTTTTCATTTTTCAAAATAGTACATGCCCTGTATACCTGTTCTGCTAAAATTAAACGAACCAGCATGTGCGGAAATACTAGGGGTGATAAACTCCATATTAAATCGGCTCTTTTACTTATTTGTTCATCTACTCCAAATGCCCCACCAATTAAAAAAATCACTCTTTTTGTACTATCTAATGCCCTTTGTTGAAGAAAATTTGCTAGCCCAGGTGAATTGAGTTGCTTACCCCTTTCATCCAGTAAAACCAGAAAATCATCCTTTTGAATTAATGCCATAATAGCAATAGATTCAGATTTTTTAAGATCTACTTCGTTCAGTGACGCTGCATTTTTAGGGGGAGGGATTAATTGCCATTCTGCCTTAAAATATTTGTTAATTCTTTGTGTAAAGTCCGTAATACCGTCTTTTACATAAGCTTCATTTGGCTTTCCTACCGACCAACATTGTATCTTCATACATCAAATTTAAGATAGATTTACTCAACTTTTATTTATTCAAAGATTGAGTTTATCTTAGCTAATTATAATTCGCTTTATGGGAAAGGTATTATCCACTTTTATATTATTTACGCTATTGTGCTCATCATTTACTGCAAAAGCACAACTGATCGATTCGATGATGAATGTATATGCAGAAGGGTTCCCTAAAGAAAAAATGCATATTCATTTCGACAAACAATTGTATAATGTTGATGAAACCATTTGGTATAAAGTGTATTTGATGATGAGTAATGAATTGAGCCCCCTAAGTAAAAATGTGTATGTAGAATGGTACGACACTACCGGATTACTCATTAAACAAACAGTAGCTCCTTTATTTCAGGCTACTGCAAAAGGCACTTTTGATATTCCTTCTAATTATAAAGGCAGTTTTATTCATGTAAAAGCTTTTACCAGATGGATGCTGAATGATGATAGTGCTTTTTTGTTTGAAAGAAATTTAATGATTAATTCAAATTCAACAGTAATCACCCAAACAAAGCCACTGCAAACAAAAGTTGAGCTTTTTCCGGAAGGGGGTAATTTGGTACAAAACTTATTGAACCCCTTAGCATTTAAAGCAGTAAATCCTTATGGGGTGCCCGTAACCATTCGAGGTTTTGTATTGGACGATAAAAAACAAATTGTCGATACAATAAATGTTCTTCACAATGGTATGGGGAAATTTAATTTCATGCCTTTGGAAGGGAGTAGTTATTCAATTAGCTGGACCGATGAATTTGGATTTAAAGGGAATACGCCAATACCTGCTCCACTAAAAACAGGTGTTGTAATGAGTGTAAAACCAGTTAATGAAAAAGCAGTTGTTACACTGCAACGTTCTGCTATTGTGCCAGAATCTTTTAAACAATTGAACTTATTGGTTCACATGAATCAAGAACTCATTTACAAGGTATCTATTAAATTAAAGGATCGATTGGCGCAAAGAGCAGAAATTCCTATTGAAGAATTACCCACAGGAGTCGTTCAATTTACTTTGTTTACAGAAGATTGGTTGCCAATATCAGAACGAATTATTTTTGTTAATAATCACTACCATGAGTTTAATGCCAAATTAAACCCAATTACCATTGGGCTAGATAAGCGATCAAAAAATGTTTTTGAAATATTAGTGAATGACACTACAGTTACCAATATGTCGGTAGCAGTTACTGATGCATCTGTAGTTGCACCAGATCAACACTCTATTTACTCCGATTTCTTGTTGTCTAATGAAATAAAAGGGTATGTTCACAATCCAGCCTATTATTTTAAAAATGATACCGATTCAATCAATGCTCATTTAGATTTAGTAATGATGACCAATGGTTGGCGGAAATTTGATTGGGAAAAAATAAAGTCGCAAATATCACCTTCAATAAAGTATTATCCTGAAAACGCTTACATGTCTCTTAAAGGCAATGTTTTTGGTGCTAAAGCAGCTGGAATAACAGAAGCATTGCAACTTAACTTTGTTGTAGTAGGTAAAGACAGTAGCAAAAGTTTATATTTTACTCCTGTTGAAAAAGATGGGAGTTTTGAGGAGCCTGGGGTTTTCTTTTATGATACTGCAAAAGTGTTTTATAATTTTAATGGGAAAAATAAAATTTCGGCTGTTACTCAAGTTAAAATAGAAAATGGCTTATTACACAAAGAACCCGGTACAAGGATTTTATATGGTCAACAAAATCCTATTTATGGTAAAATAGATAGTTTGTATAAACTAAGGATGAACTTTTTCCTTTCCGAGCAAGAAAAATTACGTAGAAATATGGCATCTGCTACGCTACAAGAAGTTGTTGTGAGAAGTAGACAAAAAAGTCCTACTCAAATTTTAGATGAAAAATATGCATCTGGATTATTTTCAGGTGGCGATGGATATAGTTTTGACCTGACCGATGATAAAGCAATTGGCGCCTACGACATATTTACTTATTTACAAGGTAAAGTACCTGGTTTACAAATAACGACCAATGGTTCTCAACCATCATTGTCATGGAGAGGTGCTACACCAGATCTGTTTTTAAATGAAATGAATTCCGATGTTTCAATGCTGCAAAATATAAATATCAGTGACGTTGCATATGTAAAAGTTATTCGGCCTCCATTTTTTGGTTCTTTTGGAGGTGGTAGTGGTGGTGCAATTGCTGTTTATTTAAAGAAAGGTGCTGATGGTAGAAAATCATTGCCCAATAGTAAAGGAATGGACAATACTTTTCTTGGGGGATACTCTCGATTCAAAGAATTTTATAGCCCAAGCTATGAAAAACTACCTAGCAGTTTTGAACCAGACCTGAGAAATACACTATATTGGAATCCCTACATTATAACCAATAAAAAAACACCTCGTTTTAGGGTAGAATTTTATAATAATGATGTATCTAAAAAATTACAAATTGTTTTAGAAGGCGTTAATTTGAATGGGAAAATGATTCGTATAGTTAAGATGATCGAATAAAATTTATTGGCTGATGATTTTTCCATCTTCCATATTTATGATCCTGTGCGTTCTATCAGCAAAATTCTGGTCATGTGTTACAATCATTAATGTTTGATTGTATTCATTGGCCAATTGTTCAAAAATATTGAATACCATGTCGCTGTTTTTCTTATCTAGGTTTCCGGTAGGTTCATCTCCCATGATGATGTGAGGATCGTTGATTAGCGCACGTGCAATTGCAATGCGTTGTTTTTCGCCCCCAGAAACTAAATTGGCATTTTTTAAAGCAAGATGATCAATGCCTAACATTTTCAATTTTTCTATTGCTCTATGTTCTACTTCTTTTTCAGAATAACGGTTTAATTTCAAGCCGGGCAACATCACATTTTGCAATACAGAAAACTCATTCAATAAATAATGAAATTGAAAAACAAATCCAATTTTTTCGTTGCGCACCATTGCTAATTGACCTTCAGATTTATTTCTCATCAATTCGCCATCTATCAAAAGATTGCCTTCATAGTCCGTATCCATTGTAGATAATATATACAGCATGGTAGACTTTCCACATCCTGATTTCCCGGTTATTGAAACAAATTCTCCTTTTTTAATAACAAAATTTATTTCTGTTAATACTTGTGTAGTAACAGGATCATGAAAGTATTTATTGATTTGTTGGGCTTCAAGAATTATATTTTTCATGATTTATTTCCCCCTAATAATAATAACAGGATCTATTTTACTTGCTTTTCTTGCCGGAAAAAATCCAGAAAAATAAGTGGTAATTATCGAAAAAATTATCCCAATTAAATAAAATGCCGGATCATAATTGATAGGATAGGTTTTTATAGTTGGGAGAGAAGCAGTATTGAACGGTATTTGGTCTATCACATACGATAACCCAAGCCCCCCTAATAATCCTAATATTCCTCCAAAAAAGCCAATACTCAATGCAATCACTAAAAATATATTCCGTACATCCTTTCCCGAAAATCCCGTTGCCTTTAAAATTGCAATAGAATCCATCTTTTCATAAATCATCATGTTTAAAATATTGTATATGCCAAATCCTGCAACTACTAATAAGGTAATTCCAACAGCATAGGAAATAAGTGTTCTTACAGAACTTCCAGTTTCAAATTGCGCATTGGCTGTTTGTATGTCTTCCGCATCTGTTCTATATAACTGCGCATATTTTTTTGCAGTAGTTGGTGCAAGGTTAATGTCCTTCAGTTTAACCTGAATATCCGTAATGTATTCGGCCGACTTACCCATTACCTTCTGCACTGTTGCAATAGATGCATAACTTTGTACTTTGTCTAAATCTTTGATTCCCGATTGAAAAAAGCCTACCACTTTTAATTGAAACAATTGCCCTTTTGAAGTACTAATCTGTATTACATCTCCAATATTTACCAGCATGTTTTTTCCTAACTCTATGCCTAAGATGATACTATTGGGTATTTTATTGATATCTTCTGCGGTACCTTCTACCACATATTCATTAAAATGAAATAATTTACTTTCTGCAGCTTCATCAATACCATTAATAACTCCATTCAATGCTATTGTTCCATTATTAAAAAATATTTGCGCAGTTAATTTTGGTGAATATCCTAAAACCGATTGATCATGCGCTAATGCTTTTATTATTGCCCCGCTATTATATATTCCTTGTCGGTTGTTACCCGCTTTTATTGAATGTATGAAATGGTATGCATTTTTATAGGCAGCCGCTTGTTGTATAGCTTGTTGCGCAGATGGTTTTATTTCATTAAATAATCGTATATGTGGCGTTCTATTTAAAATCAATCCATCTAACATGTTGTTTAAACCTCCCATAAAACTTAAAAGTGTAACAAACATTGTTATACTGAATGTTACACCTATAGCTGCTACCAATGTTTGTTTCCACCTGGCAATTAACAACGATTCTGCAATATGAAGAATTAATTTATTCATCATTGCGCAGGTTTTACAATTTCATCTTGTAATGAAAGGCCTTTAAGGATTTCTACTTTCTGATAATCTTTTAAACCTATAATTACTTTTCTTCTTTCTTTATTTGCAAGTATTACAAATTCATTATTCAATAAATAACTTCTTGGGATAGTTAGCGCATGCTCTTTAATGTGAATAATAATATTTGCTTCCGTTGTTAGATTTGGAAAAAGCGATGTTGGTGGATGATTAAAAATTGCTTCAACAGTAAACGACTTTGTTTGTGCATTCATCGAGGGATTTATTTTTGTAAGCATTGCCTCAAATACTTGCTCTTTATAACTGTCCATTGAAACAATAATTTTTTGCCCCAATTGAATATTGGTTATATCATATTCATCAACCTGCATTTCAATAATAAATGAATTGGATGCGCCTATTAATGCGATAGGGGTAATTGTGGAGGCCATTTCACCCTTCTTTTTTAATATTGAATAAATCTTTCCATTAAATTCACTTTTAATAATAAAGTCATTCGTATTACTGTTGGCAATAGCAATATTTGTTTTACTTTGTTTTGCTTGTAATTTTAATTGTTTTTCGATCTGATTGAAACGAAGTTGGGCTGCATTGTAATTATTACTTGAGTTACTGTAATTTAATTCTCTTTGTTGTAATTCATTTTTAGTGCCAATGCCCTCATTCCATAAATTACGTTGCTTGTCTAGTAAAGAAGCATCATTTTCCATTCTAGCTTTTGCCGTTTCAATGTCTAATTTCAATTCTGCTAGTTTGTCGGCATTGTATAGTGGTGTGGTATATTCTGCTGCAATGTTTGCAGATGATTTATTTAACAATGCTTTTTCATCCGATAATTGAAAAAGTGGATCGCCTTTTTTTACAATATCTCCTTCAGTAACAAATACCTCTTTAATTATAGCATTGGTAGTTGAATAAACTTGGTATTGATTTTTACTTTTAATTATACCAGAGGCATATACAGATTCAATGATTTTTTCTTCTGTAGGATGTATTGTTTCTTCTTTATTGGAACAAGAAAAAAACAAGTATAATACCCCAATCGGTATAATGTACCTTGTCATTTAAGTAAGGTTTAATTGATATCTTGAAGGTAGCACAAAATGATAGATTCATTGCATTAAAAAAGTTATAAAACTAAATGGCCATTTCTTTCAGTGCTGCAATCAATTGGTCTAACTCTTTTGTTGTGGTAAATACATTCGGTGTTATTCTGCAACCATGTACATTTGCGCCATCTATTGCAACTGTATAAATCGAATACTTTTTTAGCAAGGTTTCGGCTAATTCTTTCGGTGAAATTCCTTGTATGCCAACATTCGCAATTGCACACGACTTATGAGCTTCTTTAGGTGTATTTACAATAATCTTTCCTACATTTCGAACTTTACTCGTCCAGTATTGCTGTAAATACCTCAATCTGGCTTCTTTGTTGGCTGCACCCAATTTATTGTAAAAATCTATCGCATTACTAATGGCTAAATCTGTATGTACAGGATGTGTGCCAATATGATTCAGTCTGCTAATTGTTTCTACGGTAGTATTTTCTGCAAGCAGTGGCCATATTTTATTTATTTTTTCTTTTTTTATGTATAACATCCCAACTCCAAGTGGTACTGATAACCATTTGTGCAAACTTGCACCATAATAATCGCACTGTAAATCTGTAATATTGAATTGTATATGTGCTACAGCATGCGCTCCATCTACCATGACTTCAACTCCCATACTATGCGCCATTTCACAAATTTGTTGAATGGGCATTATCTGGCCTGTAATATTAATCATGTGCGATACCATGATCAATTTTGTATTCGGCGTTATTGCATTTCTGTATAATGAAACAATTTCATCATCCGAAAATGGATGATTGGGTATACTGATGATTTTATTGGTAATGCCATGCCTTAAAGCAACTTCTTTAAACATTTCAATCATAGATCCATAATCTTGTTCTGCAAATATGGCCTCATCACCAGCCTTCCAAGGGTATCCACTAATGATCATGTCGAGCGACTCTGTAGTATTTCTGGTGAGAATAAATTCATCTGTCGTACATCCTAACAACGTAGCAACCTTATTAGCCATCGCTTTTTTATTATCGAACTGTACCGTTCGCATATAATAAGCCCCATGATAGTTTACATCTCTTATATGCTTAATATAATCTTCTAATATTTCTTGCGGCAAAATATTATAGTATCCGTTTTCTAGATTGATGTAGTCGGGCTTCAATAAATAATACGACCTGATGGTAGACCAGTAAGCCTCATCTTTTGCCAATACCTCCGGTAATTGTTTCGTCCCTTTTGCCAATACTTTTTCAATAGATGCTTTTCCAATGAATGGAGTACCCAGTCCTAATAGGGTTATATTTTTCAAAAAATGACGTTTATTCATAGTAATATAATTTTCAAATTCATTGACAATCAATTGGTATTGTCAATGAATTTAAGCGATTTATTGGTTTTTTTCAAAATCAATATCATCACTATCCAATAATTCCCGCTCAATCTCTTCCATTTGAACAATATCCCAAGCTTCTGATTCAGTTGGTGTGATATTTAACAATTCATTTAATGACAATTTTTCTAACATATTTTCTGTTGACCTAGAAAGATTACATAATACATACGAGGCATTGTTGTCGTAAAACTGTTGTTGTATGTCAACCATTGCATTGGCCATCGTTTCGTCAACGCTTTCCACTTCCGATAAGTTTAAAACCACGTTTTTAACGGGTTGGTGCAATATTTTTCCGCACAATTCAATAAATTCTGCTGCTATATTGGCAGTAAATTCCTTATTTAAGGGTTGAATTACGGTGAATTTTTCCTTGGTATCAATTTTGACTTCCATATATGGGTGATTGAATTAACAAACTGTGAATAAATGCTACACAACTTCACTCAAAAATATTCGTTATAATTGTATAATTCCAAATTTAGATTATGGATAATAATTTTTCGTCACAAGTTAAGGAGATTATTTCCTTTAGTAGGGAAGAGGCGCTTCGTTTAGGGAATGATTTTATTGGAACAGAACATTTATTGCTTGGTCTTATTCGAGACGGAGATAATAGTGCTATTAAGTTATTAAAACAGCTCAATATTGATTTATACGAGCTTAGAAAAGAAGTTGAATTGGCAGTTAAAGATAAAACCGGTAAAAATATTGCCAATATTAACAGCCTACCATTAACAAAACAAGCCGAAAAAGTTATTCGAGTAACTGTTTTAGAGGCTAAAGCGCTAAAAAGTCCGTTGGTTGAAACTGAACATTTGATGCTTAGCATCCTAAAAAATAAGGAGAATATTGCTACTCAAATTCTTAATCAGTTCGACATTGATTATGATTTATTTAGAAATGAGTTGGGTGTAGTTGGCACAAATACGCCTAATCCGAGAAGTGAATTTCCTGATGATAGTGATGACGACTTTGATGATGAAAAGAAAAGCAGCGGATTTCAACAGTCTAGACCCGGAAAATCCACTTCAGCCGCTAAGAGTAAAACACCTGTACTTGATAATTTTGGTAGAGATATTACTAAATTAGCTGAAGCGGGTACTTTAGATCCAATCGTTGGCCGCGAACAAGAAATTGAAAGAGTTAGTCAAATCTTAAGTAGAAGAAAGAAAAACAATCCAATTTTAATAGGAGAGCCTGGAGTTGGTAAAACAGCAATTGTAGAAGGGCTAGCCCTTCGAATTACTCAACGTAAGGTGAGTAGAGTTTTATTCGATAAAAGAGTAATTTCATTAGACTTAGCCGCTTTAGTTGCCGGTACTAAATACCGTGGTCAATTTGAAGAAAGAATGAAGGCGATAATGAATGAGCTCGAAAAGAATAGAGACGTGATTCTTTTTATAGATGAAATACATACAATTGTAGGTGCTGGTGGAGCAAGTGGTTCTTTAGATGCTTCCAATATATTCAAGCCTGCATTGGCTAGGGGTGAATTGCAATGCATTGGCGCATCTACCTTAGATGAATATAGAATGCATATTGAAAAAGATGGAGCCCTTGATCGTCGTTTTCAAAAAGTATTGATTGAACCACCTACAGTTGATGAAACCATTCAAATTTTAAACAACATTAAATCTAAATACGAAGATTTTCATAATGTTACCTATGGCCAGGACGCTATTGATGCATGTGTGAAATTAAGCGATCGTTATATGACCGACCGACTCTTGCCAGATAAAGCGATAGATGTGTTAGATGAGGTTGGTGCTAGGGTGCATTTGAAAAATATTAATGTCCCAGAAGAAATTGTGGAGCTCGAAAAAAAGATCGAGGAAGTAAAAAATGAAAAGAATAAAGAAGTTAAAAGTCAACGCTTTGAAGAAGCAGCGTCTTTAAGAGATACTGAAAAAAGATTAGGCGAAGAATTAGAAAAAGCCAAAAATCTCTGGGAAGAAGAAAGCAAAAACAAACGCTATCCTATTACAGAAGAAAATATTGCGGAAGTTATTTGTATGATGACAGGGATTCCTGTTAAGCGAATGGTTCAGGCCGAAACCGAGAAACTCAAGAAAATGAGTGACGAAATGAAGCGTGTTGTAATTGGTCAGGATGATGCCATTCAAAAAGTAGTGAAGGCAATCCAAAGAAATAGGGTAGGACTAAAAGACCCTAAAAAACCAATTGGCACTTTTATTTTCTTAGGGCCTACCGGAGTTGGTAAAACTGAATTAGCTCGGGCTTTAGCCAAAAACATGTTTGATTCGGAAGATGCTTTACTGAGGATAGATATGAGTGAATACATGGAAAAATTCACTGTTAGCCGCTTAATCGGTGCTCCCCCCGGATATGTTGGATATGAAGAAGGTGGTCAATTAACAGAAAAAGTTAGAAGAAAGCCTTATAGCGTAATATTGTTAGATGAAATCGAGAAAGCTCATCCAGATATTTACAATATTTTATTGCAAGTGTTAGATGATGGTCAATTAACTGACGGATTAGGTAGAAAAGTAGATTTTAAAAATACCCTAATTATTATGACATCAAATATTGGGGTGCGTCAATTAAAAGAATTTGGAGATGGAGTAGGTTTCGCTACAGCTACTAGAATACAAAATGCCGAAGAAAGTAATAAAGCAGTTATTGAAAAAGCGCTTAAACGTACATTTTCACCTGAATTCCTAAATCGTATAGATGACGTTGTTATCTTTAATTCGCTTACAAAAGAAAATATCTTTAATATCATTGATATTTTAATGGCGAGTGTTTCTAAACGCCTTAAAAATTTAGGTTTCTCTTTAGAGTTAACACTTGCTGCAAAAGAATTTATTGCGGATAAGGGCTATGATGCTCAATTTGGAGCTAGGCCGCTGCATAGAGCAATTCAAAAATACCTTGAAGACCCTTTGGCTGAAGAGATAATGAATATGACCATAAAAGAAGGAGATGTATTAGTTGCTGATTTAAATAAAGAAACAGGGTTGTTATCATTTACCTTTCAACCTCGAGCTGAAGAAAAGGAAACGCAACCTGAATAGTCTATATACAGTACTTATTAAAAAAAGATCCCGCTAACTTAAAATATTAGCGGGATCTTTTTTTTTGAAATAGGGTGATGGGGGTAAAAGCTATTACATTGATGCATTTAATCGGTTTTTACCAACCATTTTTAAGTAGTATATCTTATCTAAATTATTCATTCCATTTGTAGCTGTTGAACTTAAAGCCGGCAATGTCTAATACCCTTTCTACTACAGTATTGGCTAATTCTTCAATTGTTTTCGGTAAACTGTAAAATGAAGGAGTGGCAGGGCAAATAATTCCGCCAGCTAATGTAACAGTTTCCATATTTTTAATGTGAATTAAATTGTAAGGCGTTTCTCGAATCATCAATATCAATTTTCTGCGTTCCTTTAAAATCACATCAGCAGCTCGCGTTACTAGGTCATCACTTACACCAGCTGCAATCCTTCCTAGTGTACCCATACTACATGGTACTACAATCATTGTATTGTATTGAGCTGAACCAGATGCAAATGGAGCGGTAAAGTCTGTTTTCTTGAAAAACGTAAAAGGATACGCTTCGTATGAGCTGTCTCCCAATTCTGTTCTCCAAACATCTTGGGCATTGTTACTCATTACTATACCAATATTGTCATATTGATCTTGCAGCGAAAGCAATTTGTCGAGCAACAGCTTCGCATATATTGAACCGCTTGCACCTGTAATAGCTATAACAATTTTATTAGACATACTAAGATTACAAAATTAATGCGAAAAAGTTGGGTAAAATAAAATACCCTCTATTAAAGAGGGCATTTTAAGGGGATTACTTAAAATTATTTATTTGTACATGATTTCGTAGTACTCATGTGCCATTCTGTTACTGTCGAATTGAAAGCGTACATCACGCATCCCGTTTTTCATGATTTGTCTCCAAGTGTCATGATTTTCATAATACATTGGGATAATTTGTTGCTCCAAAATTTCGTATACTTTATTCAAATCATATTCATCTTGGTCGTGCTGCGACATGTTTTCATAATCCGCTTTAGGTACCACAAATCCATTATTGCCATGATTAATGAATTCTGGTATCCATCCATCATCTGTAGAAAAGTTTACCGCGCCATTCATGGCAGCAGTCATGCCACTTGTACCAGATGCTTCTCTTGGAACTCGTGGGTTGTTTAACCAAACATCTGATGCTTGTTTTAAACGCTTACTCAATCCCAATTCGTACCCTACTAATACAGCAACATTTTTGTAATTCTTACTGATTTGTACCAGATTATTGAATTGAGAAATGGCGGGATAATCCACTGGATATGCTTTACCAGCCCAAATTATTTGAACAGGGTATTTAGTGTTTTTTAGCAATCTTTCAAAACGCTCCATATCATAAGTAAGCATGTCTGCTCGCTTATATCCGGCAAATCTTCTGGCCCAAACGATGGTTAATACATTAGGGTCAAATAATTTTCCGGTTTGATCTGCTACTATTTCAAATGCACGCTTCTTTAAGTATTTTTTTCTATCATCATAAAGTGCATCGTTGCTATCCTCCATTGCCTTATACATCTGCTTATCAGCCCAATAACGCCAGTTTTGAGCGTTTGTAATAGATGTTATCGGACATATGCCTTCATAGTTCTTCCACATTTCTCTACTTACAACACCATGTAATGCAGATACTCCATTGGCCTTGCGTGCAAAACGTAAAGCAGCCAATGAATGGTTAAACTGATCATCATGAATACCCGTAAGTTTTCTCACCTCGTCTACACTCATTCCACAGAAATAACTCATTTTGTGGCATAAATAAATATCATGTTTTTCATTACCCGCTTCTTCTGGAGTATGGGTTGTAAATACTAAACGTTCTTTAACTTTATCAGCCGATTTATATTTATCCAACAAATAAAAAGCTGAAGAAATGCCATGTGCTTCATTCAGATGATACACATCCGGATTAAACCCTAATTCGTCAATTAACTTTGCACCACCTACACCTAGTAATATAAACTGAGCAACTTTTGTAGCTACATTGGCATCATATAAACGGTGTGTAATTGTTTGTGATACATAATCATTTTCAGGTAAATCAGTACTCAATAAAAACAAAGGAGCACTATTAAAAGTTTGTGGATTAAGGTAATATGCTTTAACCCATACTGGATGTTCATGAATAGCAATTTGAAACTTTATACCAGTATCTTCCAAGAAACTATATATCTTTTCCATGAAAGTAACCTGCAATGTTTGATCTTGATTACGAGCCTGATCGTAATAACCATATTTCCATAATATCCCAATACCGATCATATTTTGGCGTAATTCATATGCACTTCTAAGGTGTGAACCTGCTAAAAAACCCAATCCACCACTGTAAATTTTTAATGGTTGATGGATAGCAAATTCCATAGAGAAATAAGCCGCTTTTTTTGCATACTGATCATTAATTTGATAGGGAACCTGATAATTTCTAAAGTCCATAATTACTTGTTTAATTAGCTATTCTAATCGCAATATAAGAGTATTTATAAGAATATGTAATTATTACACAGTAAAATACCCAATCAAAGCTTCCGCAAACGTTACTTGTTTGTTTTTTGTGATTTTTTTGCAACTTTTTTTAGCCGATTGTATTCATCATTAAAATAACACTTAATACCTCTATGATTGCCACAACTTCCTTTTTCTTTGATCACCAAATGACTTCCCTCAAAAGTAAAATCAATAAAGCAAGGATCCCCATTTTCTGAAAAAATCCCATTAACCGGTGATTTCATTTTTAATTCACCTTTTAATTCTCCATTACAGGATCCTTCATTCTTTTCAAAATGAATGAAGAATATATAATGATCCGCATTTTTTCCATCTCTTATGGAAAGGTAATTTTTCTTGTCTTTTATATAATCACCACTATATTTATTAACTTGTTGAAAGGTATCTATCGGGTTTACTACAGCCGTTTTCGCCGGATCTTCATTAGAATCATTTACCACTACCATAAAACTACCCTCATTATATGCCCAACCCGTTCTGGTAAAAGCAGTTATGTTATCCTTGCCATTTTTTTCTTTACTTAATAAAAAAGTTGGCTCTTTATTAATTGATAACGCATGTAAATATTCATCCTTGTCTTCATTGGTTAATAATTCCTTTGATGAAAGGTAATGCTGTTTTTTGTCGGTTACAAATACAATTACTTTCTTCTTTTTTTGTTGCGTTAACAGTAATAGATAATAATGTTCATTTTGTTTTTCTATTTTCCCAATGGGATTTAAAATGAATTTGCGGTTTTTGCCAGTAATTGTTTCTAAAGAACTATCTGGAAAAAATTGCAAAAATGCTTTTATCCCAATTATTAATTTGTCGGCCGATTTGTCAATATTTGTATCGGTAACATTATAAGGAAGTGGTATTGTTTTGAAAATGCCATAAAAATCTTTTTTATCTAATGGCATTTCGCCAGATAAATCCAATTTTTTTTCTTTACAGCCTATTCCTGCAATTAGAATAAACACATAAATATATTTCATCATTATTTCATATTTACAATAAAATTAATGCTATAATATGAATGCATTGATATTTTGTTTGAAAAGATGGTAGATTCAGTTTAGATTTATGTTATTTTAATATTGGATGTGCCTTGAAATACGATTTATACTATGGAACAAAAGCTATATCCTGAACATTCTCTCAGTGAAGTACATGAAACGGTTGATACCACCTTGCCCAGAAAAGGAATAAAACGGTTGCTTGCATATATCGGACCTGCTTATTTAGTAAGTGTTGGATATATGGATCCTGGTAATTGGGCTACCGATTTACAAGGAGGTGCTAAGTTTGGCTATCAACTTATTTGGGTGCTGTTAATGAGCAATTTAATGGCATTGCTTTTACAAAGTTTAAGCGTTAGGTTAGGAATTGTTAGAAGAAGAGATTTGGCTCAAGCAAATAGAGAAACTTACCCCCCAATAGTTAACTTTTTTTTATACCTATTGGCAGAATTGGCAATAGCTGCTTGCGATTTGGCCGAAGTGCTAGGTATGGCAATTGGGATTCATTTATTGACTGGCTTGCCAATTATTTGGGGTGTTGCTATTACTGTATTAGACACGTTTCTCTTTTTACTCTTGCAACAATATGGTATTAGAAAAATGGAAGCTTTTATAATAGGGTTGGTGGCTATTATTGGCTTGTCTTTTTTAGTTCAAATTTTAATTGCACACCCACCAATATCAACAGTTGTGACCGGATTCATCCCCACAAAGCTTAACCACGAAGCACTCTACATAGCAGTTGGGATCATTGGCGCCACCGTTATGCCCCATAATCTTTATTTACATTCCGCGTTAGTACAAACCAGAAAAATTGCACCTACCGTAAAAGGAATTAAAAAAGCGATTAAATACAATTTAATTGACAGCACCATAGCACTGAATGCAGCTTTTTTAGTAAATACTGCCATTCTCGTATTAGCTGCTACTGTGTTTTATCATACAGGAAATACGCAGGTAGCCAAAATTGAAGATGCACATAAATTGCTCCAACCTTTATTGGGAACTTCATTAGCCCCCATTTTATTTGCCATCGCATTAATTGCTGCCGGTCAAAGTTCTACATTAACTGGAACGCTTGCTGGTCAAATAGTTATGGAAGGTTATTTAAAATTAAGGATTAATCCTTGGTTGAGAAGGTTACTCACCAGGTTAATTGCAATTGTCCCTGCTATTTTGGTTATTTTAATATACGGTGATGATAAAGTAGATGATTTATTGGTGTTTAGTCAGGTGATTTTAAGTATTCAACTTGGTTTTGCGGTAATTCCCCTTATTCATTTTGTTAGTGATAAAAAAACAATGGGTGAATTTGCCATAAAATTGCCTACTAAAATAATTGCTTGGCTGATTGCCATTATTCTCATTTCCCTTAATGTTAATTTAGTGGCAAATGAAGCTATTCTTTTACTTCATTCAAACACTAGCTTCGTCAATAAGTTATTGCTCTTATTTGCTATTGCTGCATTTTTGTCGTTGTTTTTTATCATGACATTTTATCCAATTTTTCAGAAAAGAAAATTTCAACGAGAATCGAGCATGCATGGAGATCTAATTGCGCTAGAGAATTTACAAGTCAATCAAATTACTGGTATTGCGGTGGCTTTGGAATTTTCTAAAGCCGATGAAAAGTTAATCGCTTATGCTTTAGCTCAGGGCAACAAAAATGTGACATATACCCTTATTCATATTGTAGAAAGTGTTTCTGCTAAATATTTAGAGGCAGCTAGTGACGATATTGAAACCAGAAGAGATAAAGAAAGAATGAATAATTACGTAGACCAATTAAAATCAATGGGATATCAAATAGAAGGTATTATTGGGTTTCATAACAGAGTAAATGAAATCGTTCGAATTGTTCAAGAAACTGAAGCAAATATGTTGGTAATGGGGGCACACCGCCATTCTGGGTTAAAAGACTATATTTTTGGTGAAACAATTGAAGACGTTCGTCATAGGCTTTCTATTCCTGTATTGATTGTAAGTGTTTAGCACTATTTTTCCTGAAAATAATGTAATATATTTGCCATACTTGAATCAATTAAAATTAACTAAGAATGGCGCAGAAAATCAAAGTAGCTAACCCGGTAGTAGAACTGGATGGCGATGAAATGACCCGAATTATTTGGAAATTTATTAAGGAAAAACTTATCCTACCTTACCTTGAGGTTGATATTAAATATTATGATCTTGGTATGGAATATCGTGACCAAACTGATGATCAGGTTACTGTAGACGCAGCCAATGCCATTAAACAATATGGTGTGGGCATCAAATGTGCTACTATTACCCCAGATGAGGCTCGTGTTGAAGAATTTAAGTTAAAACAAATGTGGAAGAGCCCCAACGGCACAATTCGCAATATTTTAGATGGTACCGTATTTAGAGAGCCTATAGTTTGTAACAATGTACCAAGATTGGTGCCTAACTGGACTGCCCCAATTTGTATCGGTCGTCATGCATTTGGTGACCAATATCGCGCTACCGACTTCGTAACTAAAGGAAAAGGCAAATTAACCATTAAGTTTGAAGGCGAAGATGGAACTGTTCAAGAATTTGAAGTATACAACTTTAAAGGAGATGGTGTTGCTTTGGCTATGTATAACACCGACGAAAGTATCAAAGGTTTTGCAAGGGCTTGTTTTAATCAAGCATTATTAAAAAAATGGCCTTTGTACCTTTCAACTAAAAATACCATCCTTAAAAAATATGATGGTCGTTTTAAAGATATATTTGAAGACATTTATCAAAATGAATTTAAGCAAGCATATGCTGATGCAGGAATTACTTATGAACATCGATTAATCGATGATATGGTTGCTAGTGCTTTAAAATGGAACGGTAATTTTGTTTGGGCATGTAAAAATTATGATGGTGATGTGCAAAGCGATACTGTTGCACAAGGATTTGGGTCTTTAGGATTAATGACATCTACATTAGTTACACCAGATGGTACTGTAATGGAAGCCGAAGCCGCTCACGGAACTGTTACCAGACATTTCAGAGAATACCAAAAAGGTAATCCAACTTCAACTAACCCTATTGCTTCTATTTTTGCATGGACAAGAGGGTTGGCTTTCCGTGGTAAACTAGACAATAACCAGCAATTAGTAGATTTCTGCGAAGCTTTAGAAAAAGTTTGCGTAGAAGTGGTAGAAAGTGGAAAAATGACCAAAGACTTAGCTGTTTGTATTCATGGAAATAAAGTGAAACATGGTGAACATTATTTGTACACTGAAGAATTTTTAGATGCAATTGATGCTGAATTACAAAAAAAGCTGAATTAATATACAATCACTTTTATAACAAAAACTGCCGCTTAATTTAATTAAATAAGGGGCAGTTTTTATTATAAAATGACTACTAAACGCCAAATTGACGTAAATGATGCTCAATATGTTTCCATTGACTAAAGCCCCATTCTCCAGCGTTCATTTTACCAAATAATGGGTGTTTTATTTTTGCGGCATAATCTCCTCCATTGGTATAAAAAAGATCATATGTTGATAGTAATTTAGCTTTTTCTTCCTCAAAATTTCTATCATTGGTAATTACCATATTTTTAGCTGTTGGTAAACTTTGTTTATATGGATTTTCAGTAAATACGATCTTTTTTATAATTGCCCCAAACAACGTGCCGATAAGGAGATTTTTCGTGTTTGTATTGATGCCAGTTTCTAACGATTTTCTTAAATGCGCCATCATTTGAGGTAATTCCATTTTACCCCATTTTCTAGTATGTTCTACTGTTAAAGAGGCTATTCTATGTCGTATAGATTGGTATATTGATGGATCGTAAATAGAAGGCTTAGCCATAATGCATTTTTTTAATATTTAATTCAATCGATTATTGTGCAGATTCCTTAAACCTCAATCCAAGTATGGTCTGCCAATAATTTAACAGATGAAACAAATTGTTTAAAAGGACCGGAACTACCCCATTCTTGCGGTGCAACCAATGATAACATATGCGTACCATCTTGCTTTTCATATAAATGATATATATAACCAATTTGTGGTTTAAAGGATAACCTGGCTTCATATATCATTAAACTTAGTTCCTTTCTTTTTTTAATTTCCTGTGCTTGTTTGGCCAAAAGTTCAATTTGCTGTCTAATTTGTTCCAATTGCATATTGGTTTGGTCTTCCATTGCACTTAATGCCTTGTGTTTAATCACCCCTTCTTTAGTAGGCCTTATTGCAACCCCCGCAACCGATGATGCGTAAGGAAGCACACTCATTTGCTTGTGGTAAATTTCAATATTTTTAAATGGTTGATTGTCTTTTTTAATGCCGTGGTGTGTAACTTTTAAATAGCCATTTGGTAAAATTTCATGGACCACTTCTAACACAGTACTATTGTTTTTTATAAACAATATCTGAAAAGTAGAAGCATTCAATATACTCGATTTGATTTTGTCGGCAAGTTCAATATCTTCAAAGTCCCTTTCTGTATCATCTGGTACCAATGTGTATTGTGTATAATAGGCTTCATTATCAATGCTCACCCAATTAATACTTATAGATAAAGCATGCCCGTTATTAATACTTTCAATTTTACAGTTCCCACTTTTAGGTTCTATGCCATTTTCGAAAATGCATTTCTCGGGGAAAAGTTGCCAACTAGCTAAAAAGTTATATGCTTGAACCATTTATTTATTGTGAATAGGGTCTACAATTGAAAGATTATTGAACATTAAATGAAACTTGTGTTGTTCCCCATTTCAAACCAATTAATCCTTCTGTTGAAATGCTGTAAGTTAAACGCTCTGAAGATGGATTTGACTTTACAGGAGTAGTGTTAAATCGTAATACATCATCTGCTTGCTTATACTCATAAGCACCCCATTGTTTCCATGTTTTATTTAAAATGATTGTCCAATCTGTTCCATTATCTATCACAAAAAAACTGTATTTCCCTGCTGGAACTGGTTTTCCTTGAATTGTAACATTCTTGCTGAATTCAAAAGTGGTTGCTTCATTTGCCCCTGCACGCCAAATTTGTCCCTTCATCGGCTCTACATCTTTACCCATTGTTCTGCCCTTTAATGCAGGAGAGCTATAATTTATAGTTATTACAGTGCCATTTTTCAAGGTGTTTTTAGCAGTTGTTGCCGGACTAGGTTGTTGCGCATTTGCTGCGCAAATAAATAAGCTCATAAAAGCTACGCCCAAGATGGTAGATATTTTTTTCATGTTTTTTTATTTTATAAACGCAAGTAAAGAAAATTAGTTCGCATTTAGGTGTCAAATTAATTTATACGGATAAAATCGGGTTTTTTAATTAATTCTGTAATGTACCGAAATTGCAAATCGGTATTAAAACTAATATTCCAGACATTATAAGTAGATACAACCCTGGGTAAATAAGCAAACTTTAACTCCATAGTGCCAAAAACAAGATTTTCATTTCTAGTCCTAATTCCACCACCTATTGAAGTATAAAAGTCACCTGTTATTGTTTCTTTCCCTACATCTTTTAGGTATGAAAAGTTGAAAAAATTAAATGGAGCAAAATTAAATCCCAAAAATTTCCAAGTATTATAGAAAACTGTTTCAATATTTAAACTTACTCTACCTGAAGATAATGTGTTGGGGTTTCGTAATAAGGGAAGTCCATATATACTCGATAGTCTAATTGGCTCATTTAAAAAAGTATTAATTTGTTGGGTTAGGCTACCACTTATGAAATGCCTTGAATACCAAGTACTTTTCCCCAGTTTTCTTAATCGAGTAAATATTTCAATACTTGTTAACAAACTAATATCTTCAATTCTATCGGAATTATAGTATCCCCCTCCTTTAAAGTTATAATTTAAATAATTGTTTTTTTTGTTGAAATAGTTTCTTTGATAATCAAATCCAACATAATATCTAGGAAAGTCATTCTTATTGGTCCAGCCACTTGTCAGTGAAAAATTAAATCCTTCAGGAACATCTTCATTTCTTCCAAATCCATAAATAAAATTAGTATGATAAAAATCTTGTTTAAAAATAGTATATGAAGCAAGTAAACCCCTAATATCAGCATATTTGCTGTCATAATGTGTAGCTTGTATATTAGGGACAGTGATAAAATCTCGATTGAATAATCTTAATGAAATTATTTTTTTTAGTCGCGTATCGAATTTAAGTTTTGTATATTTTTTAGTTCCAATGTTTACACCAATCCATACATCAATATTACTGTAATTGTATTGCAGCATTAATTGATATAAAGAATCATTGTCGTATCTGTTGATGGTTTTGTTCTTGGAAAGTTCAAATCCACCAGTTATTGCATGATAAGGACTTACCAAAGGCAAATTCCCTTTTACATAAACGTTGGTTTCTTGTAATTGGTTACTATTGAATGTAGGATGTTGATTGTCAAAACCTAATGATAAATCTAGAAAGCTGCCGGAAACATTTCTTTTTAATACAGACAACCCAATGCCATAAGTAGGATTTCTTTTCAAATCAATTAAGTTATTTATTTGAATTCTATTGCCAGTTCCAAATAAATTATCATTATTAAGTTCAAATATAGATTTGTTAGGATTGGCTTCACTAACACTGCCTCCAATTGGGAAAACATCTTTTAAAATAATTTCTACATCAACTGAATCTTGCGTACTTTCTATTTCATCTATAATTATTTTAGCGTCTTGTAAAAAGCTTAAATCATGTAAAAATTTTTCATTATCAGCCATTAAGTTTGGATATACTTTTTCGCCTTCCGTAAAAAATAAATTATTCCTAATTATATTTTCTTTAGTGCTAACATGTAAGTGATCTCCTAATTGATTAAAAAAGTTTTTAAAGGTGGAAAGTGAATCGTTCCCATATTTTGTGAAACCTATTTTTTGGATATAAATATGGCGAATTATTTTTCCTAGGTAAGGTTCAAAGTTGGCAGCATTTTTTACTGCACCCTCTAATGGCAATGAAGTAATACTGTTGTTAACAGAAACCGATTTGCCAATTTTACCCAATAGTCCCTTTTTGGTTGCTAAAAAAAATACAGAGTCTTGTTTGTTTTGTGCGCACAGCAAAATCGGAGTAAAAAAATAATATCCGCACAGTAACAATATAACAAATAGCTTTTTATAATATTGTTGCATCATTTTACTTGTAGTGAATAGTACTACTTTTAAATTGTAACAGAAACCAACAAAATCCAACAACCATTGCTAAAATAGAAGTAATGAGTACTGATATTTTAGCAATATTTTGATCAATGGTATTCACAAAAGATATTGTCGACAAAAAAATACTCATTGTAAAACCAATACCAGCTAATATTCCAGCCCCTGCCATTTTATACCAATTAGTATTTAGTGGTAATTGAGCCCATTTTAGTTTGACCATTATAAATGAAGCGGTAACAATGCCTAATGGTTTTCCTATAAGTAATCCAATAATAATCCCCCAACTTAATGTCTGATTCATTTGATGCTCAATATGGGGAGGGATGGTAATAGCAGTATTTGCTAATGCAAAAATAGGGATAATAATAAAGTAAACAGGAAAATGTAATTTAAGCTCTAGTTTGTTTAATAAGGAAACTGGAATAAAAAAAGCAAAAACAACGCCTGCTACCGACGCATGAATACCTGAATTAAACATACAGTACCATAAAATAAACCCTAATAACCAATAAAACCAACCAAATTGAATTGAAAATTTATTGAAAATCCAAAGCAGTAGCATAATTACAATAACTATACTCAAGTAAAATAGATGAATATGCCCACCGTAAAAAAGAGCAATAACAACAATGGCGCCTAAGTCGTCAATAATTGCAAGGGCGGTTAAGAATACTTTAAGAGAAAGGGGTATTTTTTTGCCTAATAAAGAAGCTACGCCCAATGTAAAAGCAATATCTGTTGCCATTGGAATGGCCCATCCATTCTTATACGAAGTTCCCCAGTTAAAAATTGAAAAAATTAATGCAGGAGTAACCATTCCTCCAACTGCAGCAGCAATAGGAAGTACGGCTTTTTTTCGTGAAGCCAACTCTCCGTTGGTTAATTCTCTTTTTATTTCCATGCCAGCTAAAAAAAAGAAAATGGCCATTAAAAAATCATTGATCAATGCTACTGGGGAATTGGGGAAATTAAAGGAACCTATTTGAAAGTGATGTGCAATTTTGCCACTAAAATTCCAAGACCAAATTTTTTGATACCAATGATTTGTAGTATTATTATTGGATAGGATTAAGGAAATAATAGTGGAAACAATTAATGAAATGCCAACAGCCCTGCTATCTCTAAAAAATAATTTAAGGGGATGCATTATTTTTTGGGTGATAGTAAGCATAAAATCATTGAATTAGTTTGATAGTATGTCGAAAGACGATTTGGGTCTTTTATCTATTTGCCATTTAAAATTCCGTAATCTTATTTCAGTATGGTTTACTTGACGCATTGGATATGTTGTACCCTCTAAATTTCTTAAAAATACTACTTTCTGTGGTTTGCTGTCTTCAAAGAAGATATCAATTACATCTGCTGTTGATTTATTTACACCAATGAATTTTTTATAATCATCAGTTGCATAATAAATATTCGCTGCATTTCCTTTTGAACGCATTGAACTAATTTTTCCATCAATAAACAAAGTATTTAGCGTTCGCCCTTTAAGTTGATTAAAATACTCAGAACTATCTACTTTATTTATTGCCATTGCATTTTCAAATACATACAATCTTTCTGGCTTTTTAGCTTTTATATATAAGTAAATGGTATCACCACTTATTTGGTTTTCTTGCGCCCAAATAATGGGTGATTTAAATAATCGGAAAACAGAATCTTTCAAAGAATAAAACAAGCTATCGCCAATAGCTTGCAGTGAATCAGAAAATATTTTTACATTGTAAAATGCTTCGAAGAATTTATCGCTGCTATCTTCTTTATTCTTTTCTTTTATAATGGAGGGTAAAGTAGTATCTCTAAGATTTGGAACGGTTCTGGATTTCATTAAATCAGATAGTTTTGCTGTATAAAGTGTATCAGCTGAAATGTAAATAGAATCTATCCCTTGTTTTATTAATAATAACGGCTTTTGTGTTGCCAATAATGAATTTCGTTTTTTATTTGTTTTAATATTATTAGCAATCATGTCAAATCCCTGGGCAGTATCTTTACCTTTATATACGGCATTTCCCCTAAATTCACTCAAACCTGTAGAATCATCAAACGCCATTTCATCTGCAGTAAATGTATAGGTACTATCATCAATTGAGGATCTCTTGTATAGTTCCCCTTTTTTGTTTTTCATATCATAATAACCCGATTTTGTTTTTATGGTACGTTTTTCTTTGATATTTAAAATGGTAGTAGGGGAGGTAAAAGTGGTAATTTCAGTTCCAGTATTGTATTGTAGGGTGTCGCCTGATATTTTGTTATTGGGGTCAATCATCAATACCTTTTTCTTAAAAATCACATCTCGTGTGTCGCCATAATAGTAACCTTCTACACTGGTTAATGTTGACTTTTTGTTTACTAACTTTCCTCCAGTTAAATAAGTGCCAATTTTTACGGCAACATCATACTCTAATGCTTCTGTGGTTAATTCACCTTTTCCATCTGTGAGTTTCACTTTAGTTTTAAGAAAAGCTTTTCTTTCCTTCCCCAAATATTTTAAGTATTGCGCATAGGTATGAATACTATCTGCATCATTAATGTGAACATTCCCAAAAGCTTCTAAAGTATTCAGTTGGCGATTGAGTATTGCACTATCGGCATAAAAAATTGTTCTCCCTTGTTTTACTTGTACTTTCCCTGCTAAAGATATAAAATCATTTAAAGAATCAATTTTATATAGATTATATCTTTCTGCATAAAGGAAATCTAGTCTAGTACCTTCTTTAACAGTGGTATCTACGTCTTGACGTTGTGCAATAAGAATTGTTGGAATTATTATTGCTAAAAAGAGTATTGATTTTTTACCAAACATTAGTTTGTAGTCTTTGAGGTATCAGTAAGCGGTTCCTTTAAGGGACCCGTTTTGTCTTTTTTGCCAAAAACTGATATGTTAACATACCGCTTCGGGTGAACCCTTAAATCATCCACTAATATATTCGCACTTCTAATAGTATTGTTTAAGTTATTATACATTGATTGGTCGTTCAACAATTTTCCCAACGATCCATCCTGCGAATTTAATTTAAGCATTAACTCATTCAAATGAACCACTGCTGTTTTAAGTTGTTCAACAGTTCCCGATAAATCTGCTTTCGACAAATGATCGGTAGTAATAGATAAGTTATTGAGGGTATTGGTGATTTTATCGTTGTTGTTGCTTAAGTTTTTTGTAAAACTATTTACATTATTCATTGATTGAGCAATGGATCCGGATTGATTGTTTAGCATGCGTTCTAACGATGCGGAAGACCCAACTAAACTTGCTGTAGTTTTGTTGATATTGGCAATTACCGATTGAAGATTATTTTTTGTAGTAGGATCAAAAATAGTATTGATATTTTTCATTACTACATCTAACGTTTGAATGGTATTTTTTAATTGATCAGCAACAGGCGATAATTTATTCATTACACCGTCTAACATACTTAGTGAACTTGCGGTATGTATAGTGTCACCTGTATTTAAATATTGAGATGAATTACCCAATTGAATTTCTATACTCGGATTTCCTAAAGGGTTTGTATTAATAACAGCTTGCGAATTGATTGGAATTTCGTAATTGCCTTTTAATTTGATGGTAATGATAAAGCTTGATAATTTTTCATCTGCATTTTCTATTTCAGCTACCGCACCAACTGGAAAACCATTTACATATACAATATTGGATACCATTATACCCTTTGTTTCTTTATACTTAGCGTGCAAATAGTTGCCTGTTTTTAAAATAGTTTTTCCTTTTAAAAAATTAAATCCAAGAATAAAAAACGCAATAGCTATTGCTGTTAGTGCCCCTACTTTTGTTTCATTCGAAATTTTCATCAGTTTCTACGAGTTGTTTTATAAAGGTAACGGGCAAATAATCCTATTTGCCCGTTCAATTCACAAAATTACTAATTCTTACGTTGTATTTATAGAAAATACCCTAACTTAATATTATTTATGTGGTGCAGAAGTACTGGTATTGGTTAATTGTTTTTCTAAAGAGTATTTATATCTCTTTAAAGCCTTAATTAATACTTCACATATTTCAGTTTGTCCTTCTTCACTATTCAAATAATCTTCTTCTTCTGGATTTGAAATAAATCCTGTTTCTACTAATACAGCTGGCATTGCTACTGCATATAGAACAAAAATCCCTTCTTTTCGCTGCTTGGCCTCTCTACTTACCCGGCCTACTTTTTTAAATTCGTCTTCTATGGTTAAAGCTAAATCGGCACTTCGTTGAAAAAAGGTTTGTGTTTTCATGCTCAACAACATCATTTTAGTTGGATCATTTTTTTCTAATTCCTGCATGGCCTGTAATGATTCACTATCGATGTCTTCGTTTTTAATTAATGCATTCATCCTACCCGTAGTTTTGTCGACCGGATAAATAAATGTTTCCGTCCCTCTAGCAGGATTGGGAGTTGTCCAATAGTTATAACTTTTCACTCTTCTAGTATGTTTTTTCCTTTTTTTACCCTTTCCTGTATAATAGGTTTCGGTTGTATATCCTGTAAACTCGCTATGTCTTACCGGAACAGCATCATTTACATGTATGCATAAAAACAAGTCGCCCTTGGCCTGATTGGCAATTTCAGCTTTTCTTGTTACATGATCGTACACATCTGTTCTTCTGGTCATAACAATTTCAACATCTGGAATTGCTTCACCCATCATTTTTTCTAATTTTAAAGCAATAGCAAGTGCAATATCACTTTCATTAGAATAGCGCCCTCTTGCCCCTCCATCACTTCCTCCATGACCAGCATCAATTACAATACGCTTTAAAGGTTGTTTCTGTGTGGTTTTTTTTTCTTTTTCTGTAAAAGAGAAAAGGGTGGTAACCCCAAAAATTAACATTGTTAAAGCAGCAAAATATCTTCTCTTCATATCTTTTCATTAAACGAATCAAAACGATTTACCCAAATACACCAATTAGACCCTAATTTTGCGGCGTTATTATGAGTATAATTTGCAAAAATAACGTAAAAACTAGGCAGGCTATTGTATTAACCCTTTTTTTAGGGATATTAACATTTTATATAGATAATACAACTGCAGCCCCTTTTTACATAAATAGCCCCATTTTAGACACCATTGTGCCCCCGAAACCACTTTTGCGGACGGATAGCCTGCGTGCTAAAGTAGATACACTTAATATATCTAAAGATTCTGTAGACGCCCCTATAAAATACCTTGCTTCCGATTCGGGTGTATTGATTGTTCCATCCAGAGCGTTTTTTTTATACGGAAAAGCCAAAGTGGACTATACTGATTTAAAGTTAGAGGCTGCTACTATTCAATTTGATCAACAATCTCAATCTATAAAAGCCTACGGATCGCTCGATACATCTGGAAATCCTACAAGTAAACCACAGTTTATTCAAGAAAATATGAAATCTTTAAGCGATTCTATTTTTTTTAATATAAAAACGGGAAAGGGATTAACTAAAAATACTTTTTTTCAGGAAGGGGAGATTTATGTGAATGCCAGAGAACTGAAAAAAGTAAGTGCTACAGAAGTATTTGCAAGTAGATCTAGATTTACAACCTGTAATTTAGATACACCACATTTTAATTTCAGGACCAGTAAAATGAAAATCATAAATGGTAAAATGGGGTTAGCAGGTCCTACTTTTCCTGAGTTCGAAGGGGTGCCTTTGCCTATTGGGATCCCATTTGCTATTTTCCCTATGCAAAAAGGTCGACATTCTGGAATAATGGGCCCTCAGTTCAATGCTAGCCCAGATTTTGGTTTAGGTTTAGAAGGCTTTGGATATTATAAGGTACTTAACGATAATTTTGATGCAACTGCTCGTGCTAATATTTATTCTTTTGGAGGATGGAGCTTAAACCTCAACTCTAAATATATAAAAAGATATGCATATAATGGAAATCTAAATCTATCTTTTCAAAATACTAAATCACTCAATAGAAGTTCAAATAGTAACGATGAATTTACCCAGTTTAAATCGTTTATGATTAATTGGACACATAGTAGAGATAGTAGAGCAAGGCCTGGAACTTATTTTTCAGCAAATGTGAATTTTGGAAGTAGTAGATACAATCAAACTGTGTTAAATAACCCTTATATAAACTTTCAAAACCAGTTAAGTTCTTCCATTAGTTATGGTAAAGATTGGAAAGGCAAATACAATTTATCATTCAATTTAAACCATAACCAAAATAGCAATACTCGTTTGGTAAATATGAATTTGCCAACCGTAAATTTTAGTATGATTACGATGTATCCATTTCAACAAAAAGATAAAATCGGATCTGGAAAATGGTATGAAAAAATAGGAATTGGCTATACTGGAAACTTTCAAAACCAATTGTCATTTTACGATACTGCATTTAATATTCAAAGAGTATTGGATACTATTCAATATGGGGCAACACATAGTGTACCCATTAGCTTATCGCTGCCATCGCTGGGGCCAATAACTATTTCTCCCAGCGTATCCTACGAAGAACGTTGGTATGGCCAGCGCTTATTTCGATCTTGGAATAATGCCACAGATAAAGTAGATACAATAAAACAACGAGGATTTTACACTGCACGTCAAATGAGTTTTGGTATAGGGATGAGTACCAGAATTTTCGGTACGTATAAATTTAAACCTACCAGCAAAATAATGGCAATCAGGCATGAGATAAGGCCCTCTTTCTCAATGAATTACCATCCTGATTTTGCCGGTAAATATTATTATACAACTAAAGTTGATACTTCTGGCAGAACGATGCGTTTTTCTCAGTTTGATGGTGGAATAATTGGTTCATTTGGTGAAGGAACTTTTGGTGGTATGGGATTTGGAATTGATAACTTGTTGGAGATGAAAGTTAAAAACCAAAGTGATTCTACTGACACAAAGGGCAAAAAGATAAAATTAATAGATGGTTTTGGATTTAGCTCCTCCTATAATTTTTTAGCAGACAGTTTTCAATTGGGTAATTTCAACATTTATGCAAGAAGTACATTATTTGAAAAAATAAATATTACCGCAAATGCAAATATGGATCCGTATCAAGTAGACAATCGAGGATACAGAATGAATAAATTGATTTTTAATCCATCCAGTTTAAAATTTGGTAGAATTACCAATGGTAATATTGCACTGTCTACCTCATTCAAAAGCAAATCGAAAGACGGTAAAACCGAAAAAGAAAAAGCCGCATCAATTCCAGTGGATCCTTTTTTAACCCCCGATGAACAGCAACGACAACTTCAATTTGCACGCGCCAATCCTGCTGAATTCACTGATTTCAATATTCCTTGGACATTATCTTTATCGTACTCATTTAACTTTACCAATCGATTGTTACCAGATTACAGTGGGTATAAAACAGAAACATTTTCTTCTCTTAATTTTAATGGAGATTTTAGTTTAACAGACAAATGGAAAGTAGGTGCAACTGGGTATTATGATATTACAAGAGGCAGCCTTCAACAATTAAGTACATTTATAACACGTGAAATGCATTGCTGGCAATTGTCGATCAATGTAAATCCAGTTGGATTGTATCGTTCTTTTAATATTACCGTTAATCCTAAATCGGGAATTTTAAGAGATCTGCGCATTAATAGGAGTAGAACTTTTTCTAATGTAACTTACTAAAACTTCATTTTCCTTCTACTTCAGTATAATAGTTGCTCATGATTTGGTGAACCTTATTTTTTAAGGTTTCTGCATTCATGTCTTCAGGATAAATTGGAGCCAAAAAATTAATAGATAATTGCTGTGGTAAAAAATAAAAGAATTTGTGAAGGGGTAGGGCTTTTTTTGTATTTAATATGATAGCTGGTATAATGGCATGTTTGGTATCTACCGATAGTTTAAAAGCACCATCATAAAATTTTTTCAATGGCATATCAGTCCTGTTTCTAGTTCCTTCAGGATAAATGCACATATGTAGCCCCTTATCTAGTGCGGCTTTCATTAGTTCAAAACTTTTTCTTCTACTGGCGTCACTTTTTCTATCAACAATTACCGCCCCTCGTTTATAAAACCATCCAAATAAAGGAACCTTTGTAAAGGATTTTTTGGCAATGGTTTTATTACCGCCAGGAATAAATGGAGAAGATAGTGGAACATCTAGCAATGAATTATGATTACAGGTAACAATAAATGTCTCGTTTTGGCTAAAATGCGCTTTTCCAGTAACTTTAACAGAGCAACCTACTAATTTTAACCATACCAACATCCAAGCTTTTGCTACTTTAATAAAATAATGCATGCCTTTTGGGTCCGGAAAGATAGCTGTAAGTAATGCTGGGATAAGTATTACCAAAAATGTAATAATAAAGCTTACCAAACCCCATAATGCCCATATTCTTGCAAAAATATTTAACAATAAAAATTGATTTCTTTTGTTGGATTGATTATTTTTTGTGTTTGGCATTAGGTTAAATTATGTTATAAATTCCAATCAATAGGAGAAATTCCTTCTCCCATCAGCAACTCGTTTATTTTACTAAAATGTTTACATCCAAAGAAACCTTTATCTGCACTAAAAGGGGAAGGATGAGCCGCTTTTAAAATATAATGTTTTGTTGCATCTATGAATACTTGTTTCTCATGTGCAAATTTGCCCCATAATACAAATACAATTCCTTTTTTTTCTTCAGCTATTTTCTGAATAACAGCATTCGTAAATTCCATCCATCCAATTTTAGCATGACTGGCAGGTTCATTTGCCCGAACAGTTAAAATCGCATTTAACAAAAACACACCCTGCTTTGCCCATGGTGTTAAATTTCCTGTAGTTGGGAAAGATAAACCAATATCCGCTTTTAATTCTTTAAAAATGTTGACCAAAGAAGGTGGGGGCTTAACTCCATCTGGTACTGAAAAACTTAATCCATGTGCTTGACCTTGTCCATGATATGGATCCTGTCCAATAATTACTACTTTTAATTCATCAAAAGGTGTGGTATTAAAAGCATTGAAAATTAGTTTCCCTGCAGGAAAGATTGTTTCATTGGTGGCTTTTTCTGATCTAATATGTGCCACAATTTGTTTGAAATAAGGCTTTGTAAATTCCTTATTTAATACTTCTTTCCAACCTGGCTCTATTTTAACTTCCATCATGCAAAATAAAAAAAACCACCAGAATTTGGTGGTTTTATTCATTTAAAAATAATCCCCCGATGATTCAAAAATGAACATAGCGAAATTAATTAAATTTTAATAAAAAATACATTAAGAATTTGTTTTTTTTATTAAAATTATTGTATTAATATAATTTATTATTTGATTTTATTTATTAAAATAAAAAATGTTTTTTTGAATTATTTCTCCAACCTGCTTGATTTTCATATTTAACAAAATATACTTTTACATCAGCCTGATTTTCATAGGGTACAAAATATATTTTCTTCTCAGCCTGATTTAGATATTTTGTAAAATACCATTTGCCATTGTTTTGACCAGCTTGATTTTCATATTGTACTTTAAATACTTTTAAATCTGCCTGATTTTCATATTGTACAACATATATTTTTACATCTGCTTGCGGCTCGTACTCAACACTATAAACTTTTTGTCCATGTATGTTTTTAATGCAAAAAAGACTAAATACTATGATTAAAAAATATTTCATTAGAGATTATTTATGATTACAAATTAACTAATTAATTCATTAGTTAAGTATTGGATTGGAAACATATACGTTCAATGAGTTGATACGCTAAGAAAATGAAGTAAAAGGTCTGAATTATTAGATAAAAATAAAGGCGTGCCAATTAATTGGCACGCCTTTAAAAAAATCAAGTGTTTGTTTTTCTTATTTTTTACCACCACTGATGCAAAAACCAACTTTAATTCCTAAATAGTTGTTTTTTGTTTCTCCAACTTTACTACCATTATATGCCAAAGCATTTGTTTTTCCAACTAAATTATATTCAAGACCTAAACGAAAATGACCAGCTTCGAAACCACCTCTAATGATTCCACCAAATTTATTGCCATAACTAGTATTATCGATACTATTATTGCTATTAATTTGGATGCCAGCAGTTCTGAATAAACCAAGTCCACCACCAACAAATGGTCTGAATGAACGTTTATCTGATAAATAATAATCTGCAGTAACAACATAAGAATTCATCGCTTTAACACTTAGATCAAAACTTGTTTGATTTGTTGTATAAGTAGTACTATTCGCCATAATTGCTGATTCTAATCTTAAACCTACAGATACGTTTGGAAGAACTGCGTATTTAGGTTCAATTGTAAAAATTGCACCAGTTTTTGCACCGCTACCACTAGGAATTGCATAACCCAAGCTTGCATCAACTTTAAATTTTTTGTAACCTTCCTGCGCTTTTGCTCCAAATGTTGCTAAAACTAAGATTGCTAAAATTACTTTTTTCATAAAAATGTTTTTTTTTAATTCCTACTCATTTGGCTTTTCGGTTTCGCCCCGTTTTTTGAAATGGTTGCTGAACTCCATATTTTATTTAATCAAAAAAAGTCATTTTAAATTTAAAAATATAAAAAAATGACCGTTTCTTTTAATAAAGCAAAAATGAAGCTTAAAATTTAATTAAACAAATAAAAAATGATGTAAATGATTAAAAAATAACATATATATTCTATTGTATATATAAAAAAAATATAAAAAATCAATATTTGCAAAGGATATAAAAGAGGTGGATATAAAAAAAACGGCAAAATGTTTTTTTGTTAATTTTTGTTAAAAGTTGTGATTTGAGCTTTAAATCGTAAATTAATGCATGAAAAAAATACATTTTACATTTTTGCTTTGTCTGATTTTTCTAGTTCATTTTTTAAATGCTCAACCTTTTTATCAGAAACTTCATTTTAATGCATTGCCCACACAATGGGATCAAGGATTACCAATGGGTAATGGTTTGTTAGGCGAATTAGTTTGGAAGAAAAATGATCATTTGCGATTTTCATTGGATAGAGCAGATTTATGGGATGAACGTCCAATGAAAGGCTTTCAAATAGATCAGTTTAATTATAACTGGGTAAAAGATCAGGTGTTTAAAAACGAGTATAAACCGGTACAAGACCAATTAGATGCCCCATATGATAGAGAACCTGCGCCATCTAAAATACCCGGTGCTGCCATTGAATTTGATGTTAAACATTGGGGTAATGCTACAAATGCCCAACTTGATTTATTTACAGCCACCACAATGGTTAAATGGGATAAAGGAATTCAATTAAAAAGTTTTGTGCATGCTACAGCTCCAATTGGATGGTTTAAGTTCGATAATGTACCTCCCAATTTTGTTGTCAAAATAATTCCACCTCTATACAATGGTGTTGTAAATACTAAAGGAGATGTTGTGGGTGGTGACGATTTGGCAAGACTAGGGTATCAACAAGGTATGGTTACTGAAAATGCCCAGTCTATCAACTATTATCAAAAAGGGTGGAACGGTTTTTTTTATCGCGTGAGTATTCAATGGAAAAAAGTAAATAATAGTATAGAAGGTGTATGGACCATCTCTTCCAGTAATTCTTCATTCAAACAACCTATTCAAGACAGTATTTTTCTTGCTACTCATCTATTAAAAGGTTTTGAAGCCGATTATGACGCTCATACAAACTGGTGGAAAAAATATTGGAATCAGTCCGCTATACATCTACCCGATGCCCTAATTGAAAAACAATGGTATTTAGAACAATATAAATTAGGGTCAACAGCTAGAAGTGGAGCCCCACCTATTTCTTTACAGGCAATTTGGACGGCAGATAATGGGAAGCTTCCACCTTGGAAAGGAGATTATCACCACGATTTGAATACGCAATTAAGTTATTGGCCATTGTATAGTTCCAATCATTTGAATGAAGCAATGGGGTACTTAGACCATCTTCTTCAGCATAAAAAAAATTATAACAGATATACTAAAACTTATTTCGGAGTTGAAGGACTAGCTGTTCCTGGTGTAACTTCATTGAATGGTACTGAAATGGGTGGATGGATTCAGTATGCTCTTTCTCCAACAGTATCTTCTTGGCTGTCGCAGCATTTTTATTTGCAATGGCGTTATAGTATGGATAAAGCATTTCTTAAAAAGAGTGCATATCCATGGATAAAAGAAGTGGCTGAATTCATTGAAAATATTACCATAGTAAATAAAAAAGGGTTTAGGCAATTGCCCATTAGTTCCAGTCCAGAAATTAATGACAATAGCATCAATGCATGGTTCACCGAAACTACCAATTATGATTTGGCACTCATGAAATTTAATTTGTCTATTGCTAAAGAATTAGCAACCGCTCTTTCTCTTTCTAAGGAAGCTGCTCATTGGGACTCCTTGTTGCAACAATTTCCCGAATTCAGTTTGTCGAACAATCATGAATTAATGTTCTCTTCAACTTTGCCATATAATGTTTCTCATCGTCATTTTTCACATGCTATGGCTATACATCCATTGGGTTTGATAAAATGGGAAGATGGTCAGGCTGCTCAGCAAATTATTAATAATACTATTCAATTACTTGATAATATCGGACCGGCTTACTGGTGCGGTTACTCATACTCTTGGTTAGCTAACTTGAAAGCCAGAGCAAAAGATGGGCTTGGCGCAGCTAAAGCATTAACCATATTTGCTAAAGCTTTTTGTTCTCCTAACAGTTTCCATTTAAATGGTGATCAGTCGAAGTCGGGTTATTCCGAATTTCAATACAGTCCTTTTACTTTAGAAGGTAATTTTGCTTTTGCAGCAGGTTTGCAAGAAATGTTATTACAATCATACGCTGGATTTATCGAAGTAATGCCTGCTGTGCCATTAAGTTGGACTAATTTATCATTTCATCAACTAAGGGCAGAAGGTGCTTTTTTAGTGAGTGCTGATAAACAAAATGGGATCATCAATAAAATTATCATTGAAGCGGAGAAAGATGGATTTGCTAAAGTGAAGTTGCCTTTTAAAAATTATAGTACATCCCATATAGGAATAGTAAAACAGATGAACGAAAAAAATGGGTTCTTGAGTGCTCGTTTTGCAAAAGGTGCTAAATTAATAATATCAATAGATACTACTGCTCAATTGATTAAACTGATTAATGAGGGCACTACAAAATATTCCATTCATGTTCAATCAACTGCAGATAGTTTAGAAATGCAAGCTGCATTGGAATTGAAAAAATATTTGTTTAAAATATCGGGTGCTTCCTTGCCAATTGTAAGGAACAATTCTACTAATCAACCTGCAATTTATATTGGTAAAGCTTCTCCTTATTATGATTTGTACAGTAAGCAAGATTATACTATTATTTCCAATAGTAACTCGTTGCACATAATTGGTAATAGTCCATTAAAAACAGTAGAGGCTGTTTATGTTTTGTTAGAAGATTTTTTAGATTGCAAATTTCTTACACCAACAGTTGAAAATATTCCTACTCAAAAAAACATCCACCTCAAGGCAAATTATAATTATTCTCCTGCAATAAAAACCAGAACAGTACATGCCAAAATATTTTACGACAACCCTATATTTGCTGCAAAGAGAAGAGTTACAACCGAAGGATTTCCTGGTTTTGCACCCGAAGCAAGAGTGCATACCTTCAATCGATTTATTCCACAAAAAAAATATTATGCTACGAATCCTGAATTCTATGCATTGGTTAATGGAAAGCGCTTGCCCACTCAATTGTGTTTGAGTAATGATACTGTTTTTCAAATGATTAAAGATTCTGTAAATGCCATTTTTCAAAGAAATCCCACTTCGTTGGTTGTATCTGTAAGTCAAGATGATAATACCCAATATTGTACTTGTGCACGTTGCAACAGTGTTGACGAAAAAGAAGGTACACCTGCCGCTTCGATGCTGAGCTTAGTGAATAAAATTGCCCGTGCTTTTCCCAATAAAACCATTTCTACATTAGCTTATCAATATACTCGAAAAGCACCTAAAAATATACGACCAGAACACAATGTATTGGTAACATTATGCTCAATTGAATGTGATAGAAGTGCACCAATTTCTCAAAAATCTAAAGATTTTGAACGTGATTTAAAAGAATGGGGTGCTTTAGGTGCAACTATTCAAATTTGGGATTACACCACTCAATTTACCAATTTCTTAGCACCCTTTCCTAACTTAGAAACGATTAAACCTAATATCGAATTATTTATAGCAAATAATGCAAATTGGATCTTTGAACAACACAGTCATAATGTGAGTGATTTGTATGAATTAAGATGTTGGTTAATGTCTAAACTACTATGGGATCCTTCTTTATCATATGAAAAATTATTACAAGAATTTACACATGCTTATTATGGCGATGCGGGAAATGAAATAAAATCCTATATCAATAAAATACATCATGCCATTAAAACTAATCCAAACTTTTTTTTGTTTTTATATGGCGACCCTTCCCAAGGTTTTGATTCTTGGTTGAATGAAGACAGTATTAAACAGTATAATTCATTATTTGATGTTGCAATTACAAAAGCGAATAATAACACCGAATTGATAGACCGGATTAATAGCGCAAGAATGGGGGTAGACTTTGCCACTTTAGAATACTATCGGTTAAACAAGGGAGCCTATTCATTAACAGATACTGCAGCTATTTTTAAAAGCTTGAATAGATTCATCTCCGCCGCAGCATCTTCTAAAGTTGTAATCATGAATGAAATGGGTTTGCCTTTCAATGATTATATAAATGCTTATTTGAATTTACTAAAATCATCCTCCAGCAATAATTTTGCAAAAGGAACTGCTGTAGTTTTAAAAAATAAACCCGTAAAATATGCCAAGGAAAATCCAATGGCATTAACAGATGGTGCTTTTGGTGGATGGAGTTTTTATGCCAATTGGCTTGGATTTTTGGATACCATGGATGCCGTTATAGACTTGGGAGAAGTGAGAAATATTAATAAGATAGCTGTTTCTTTTTTGCAAGTCACCAATCATGTAGTGTTTTTTCCTACTTCTGTTGAATTTGAAGTGTCTACTGATGGTGTGCATTTCGAAAAAGTGGCAGTCATTCCCAATCAATATCCTTTAACCAAAGAAAGTAAAATCAATGATATTCAGCTTTTTTCAACTTTGCTGTCATCCCAAAAAGCACGTTACATAAAGGTAGTGGGCAATAATATGAAGTCACCACCTTATTGGCATCATGCAGCAGGTACCGGTGCTTGGATTTTTGCAGATGAAATTGTAATCAACTAAATATTGAATGTGAAATTCGGTTACTAACAATTGTTAGCTTATATTTGTAATTACAATTATAATAAATATGAACTTTCAGTTAACTGAAGAACATTTAATGATTAGAAAAGCTGCAAGAGATTTTGCTAAGAGCGAGTGTTTACCAGGGGTTATAGCGAGAGATGAGCATCAACAATTTCCCAAAGAACAAATTATAAAATTGGCTGAATTGGGATTTATGGGTATGATGGTTGATCCACATTACAATGGTGCAGGCATGGATACGATTAGTTATGTTTTAGCTATGGAAGAAATCAGTAAAATTGATGCAAGTACTAGTGTGAGTATGAGTGTTAATAATAGTTTGGTATGTTGGGGATTAGAGACTTTTGGATCAGCTGTACAAAAAGAAAAATACTTGGTTCCTTTGGCGCAAGGGCAGAAGGATGGCCAATTGTATATTGGTGCTTTTTTATTAAGTGAACCAGAAGCTGGCAGTGACGCCACCAGCCAACAAACCACTGCAGAAGACTTGGGCGACTACTATTTAATAAATGGTACAAAGAACTGGATTACCAACGGATCATCTGCCTCAGTTTATCTAGTGATTGCACAAACGGATCCAGCTAAAGGGAGTAAAGGCATTAATGTATTTATTGTAGATAAGAATACGCACGGTATTGCAGTTGCTGCAAAAGAAAACAAATTAGGCATTAGGGGAAGTGATACACATTCTATTTTATTTAATGATGTAAAAGTGCCTAAAGAAAATAGAATTGGAGAAGATGGTTTTGGCTTTACCTTTGCCATGAAAACTTTGGCAGGGGGGAGAATTGGTATTGCAGCTCAAGCCCTAGGTATAGCAAGTGGTGCTTATGAGTTGGCATTGGCATATAGCAAACAAAGAAAAGCGTTTGGCAAAGAAATTATGCATCACCAAGCAATACAATTTAAATTGGCAGATATGGCTACTAAAATTGAAGCCGCTCGTTTATTGTGTTTAAAAGCTGCTTGGGAAAAAGACAACCACTTAGATTATACATTAAGTTCATCTATGGCCAAAGTTTTTGCAAGCGAAACAGCAATGTGGGTTACCACAGAAGCAGTTCAAATTCATGGGGGATATGGTTTCGTAAAAGAATACCATGTGGAGCGATTAATGCGAGATGCAAAAATAACGCAGATTTATGAAGGCACTAGCGAAGTACAACGAATTGTAATCAGTAGAAGTATATTAAAATAATATAGATGAAATTGGGTATGGTAAAATGGTGTTTATGTTTTGGAATATTATTGATTGTAAACATCAGCAAAGCCAGTGATACACTTGTTACCTATCAATTGTTACAACGAATTGCTTCTTTACAAGCAAAAGAGTCGGATGTATTTCCTAAAGGGTTATTTCCTTCTTACAGATTATATGCGTTAAATTCGCACAGGCAGAAGGCTGATGTAAATATATTTTTTACCGGCTTGATTTCTTTTACACTAAATAACATGCTGCCTTATTTTACTGCATATCAGCAAAAAATAGCCCAATCTATAATACTTGCAGGTAATGCCCCGGCAGTGAAATTTAAAAATCAAAAAGGAAGAAACACCTATAATTTTTGGCCTACAGATACGCCTCAAATTTTTCCTAATGGTGGCTGGTTGAATTTATTCAACAAAAAACAAGCATTGCCAGATGATCTAGATGACACAGTAATTATGTTGCTTGCTATGAATGCCCATGATTCTGTTGCAAGTGAAGTCCATCAATTGATGCAACAATTTACAAATGGAGGAACTAAAAAAATAAAGAACACCTTTAGCTCTTATAAAGACATTCCTGCATATTCTACATGGTTTGGAAAGAAAATGCCTGTAGATTTTGATGTGTCGGTATTAACCAATGTATTGTATTTTGTACAAAATTATAACCTCCCTTGGACCAATGCAGATTCTGCGAGTTTGAAACTCATTGAAAAAGTGATTGAAGAAAAAAAATACATTAGTGATGCAGCATTTGTTTCTCCCCATTATAATGCAACATCTATTATTCTATATCATTTTAGTCGTTTAATGGCCCTAAAAAATTTACCTGAACTAGCAAAATTTAAGGATAGTTTGATAGGCTGCGCAAAAAAAATGTTATTGGACAATAATAATTTTTTAGAAAAAATATTGTTGCAAACTTCATTAATGAGATGGGGGGTACAACCTGCGGAAATTATATCATTGCACAATAACGCCGAATTAATTCAAAGAATTGAAGATGAAGATTTCTCATTTTTTATCGCCAATATGGCTTCTATGTTACCTAATCGCTTGAAAAGAACAGCGGGTGCAATAGGAGTGGGGAAGTTCTATTATTTTTGTCCTGCATATAATTATGTACTCATCCTAGAAAATCTGGTTGAGCAACAAAAACACGAAGTATCATTGTAAAAAGAAGACGATAATGCCTGTAAATATTCAACAATACCAATCGATTATTCAAACACTTACTGAAAAAAAAGTCACTTTGGTTGCAGTAAGTAAAACCAAACCGGTAGAAGATATTCAGGAATTATATGATTTGGGGCAACGAAACTTTGGAGAGAATTATGTGCAAGAATTAGTAGATAAAGAAGCAGCATTGCCTAAAGATATTCTTTGGCACTTTATTGGTCATTTACAAACCAATAAAGTAAAATACATAGCACCTTTTGTGTATTTAATTCATGGTGTAGATAGCTTGAAATTATTACATGAAATTAATAAACAGGCAAAGAAAAACAATCGAGTAATTAATTGTTTATTGCAAATACATATTGCGCAGGAAGAAACTAAATTTGGATTCGATGGGGGTGAATTAATAAATGTTAAGGAGAATTTGGCTGATTTGAGCAATATAAATATTTGTGGGGTAATGGGCATGGCTTCTTTTTCTGAAAATACCGAATTATTACAATCTGAATTTAACTATTTACAACAAATTTATCAATCTATACAAACCTGGGAACAGCCTAATTGTATGCATCCTTCTATAGTATCTATGGGAATGAGTAGCGATTATTTGTTGGCCATTGATTGCGGTAGTACAATGGTTCGGATTGGCAGTTTATTATTTGGTGCCCGGAATTATACTGCTTCCTAACATTTTTTTACAAACTTTAGGTATAAAAAAAAGAGACGCCATTTAGGCGTCTCTTTTTTTTATTTTGTATTTAAGGTTTCTTCTAACCATTTATAAAATTCTCTTTGCCAAACTAAAGAATTTTGAGGAGATATTACCCAATGGTTTTCATCGGGTAGATAAAGTAATTTACTTTTAATACCTTTTAACTGTGCTGCTTGAAATGCTTGTAATCCTTGTTCTATAGGCACTCTGTAATCTTTCCCTCCCTGCACAATCATTATTGGGGTATTCCACTTATCAACTAAATTACTCGGGTTAAATTCATTGTACGCTTTTTGAGCTGCTACATTTTTTTTATCCCAATAAGGTCCGCCATAATCCCAATTAACAAACCACATTTCCTCAGTTGTACCATACATACTTTTTGTATCGAAAATACCATCATGTGCTATGAAGGTTTTAAATCGATTGTTGTGTATTCCTGCTAAATAAAAAGCAGAATATCCTCCATATGAGGCACCTACACATCCCAATCTGTTTTTGTCAACATAAGTTTCTTTACTAACCGCATCTATTGCCGCTAAATAATCTTTCATTACCTGTCCACCATGATCTTTACTTATTTGTTCATTCCATTTTGTACCATGACCTGGCATTCCTCTTCTATTTGGGGCAACAACTATGTAGCCTTGTGAGGCCATTAGTTGAAAATTCCAACGAAATGAATAAAATTGAGTGAGTGGACTTTGTGGTCCACCCTGACAATACAATAAGGTCGGATACTTTTTAGTTGGATCAAAATTAGGTGGGTAAACGATCCATGCAAGCATTTGCTGATTGTCGGATGTAGTGATGAATTTTCTTTCCGTTTTACATAAGGATAGATTACGATAAAACGCATCATTTACATGAGTAAGTTGTTTTAAATCACCGGAAGAGATATCAACTTTATACAATTCTGTAGCATGATTCATATCGGTTCTGCTAACAATTAATGTATTGTCTATTTGCCCAACAATACCGGTTATGTCGAAGTCGCCATGGGTAATTTGTTCTACAACAGGGAGCATTTTTGTTAAACCTGTATTTAACACCTTAAACAATTGCATGGTGCCATTAATGGGCGCCCAGAAAAATAAGAATTGACCATCATTGCTCCATTTAAATCCTTCTACATGAATATCGTCTCTATTGCCAGTTAGATTCAGTTTCATCATTCCTTTTACATAGACAATTAGATCCTGTTTATCTGCTTCATATCCATCTCTTTTCATCTGTAAATAAGCCAATTCGCCTTTTGAACTAAATTGGGGAGCAAGATCATATCCCTTATTGTCGGCAGTAAGATTTTTTGTTTGTCCAGTTTCAATATTGTATTCAAAAATATCGGTATTGGTGCTTACTGCATAATTAGTGCCGTAGCTCTTTTTTGTTACGTATATTATTTTTTTACTGTCGGGGCTCCAAATAAAATCTTCCTCACCACCAGAAGGTTTTTGCGGACAGTCAAAAGGTTCATTTAGCATAATATCTTTTGCTTCTCCAGCTTTTCCATTTATTAATGGAGCAACAAATACATGCCCAAATTTTCCATCTTCCCAAGCATCCCAATGCCTATAGTTAAGGGATGTATAAATGAATGCATTAGATTTTGATAAGTCGTTGTATTGGTCTGCACCTGTAATAGGTTTGATTTTAACCTCATCGCTAAAAATAATGAATTTTCCATCTGGTGAAATTCGGTCGTTGACATGTAATGATTCTACATCTGCAATTTCTACTGCATTACCTCCATTGATAGAAAGTGCATATTTTTTTCTTTGACTATTATTGTTTTGAATATCTGGAGTTGCTACAGTATAAAGCACTTGTTGTTGATCATTACTTAACCCGATTGCGCTTACTCTACCAATTTGCCAAAGCTTTTCTGGTGTTAAACGTTCTTGAGCAAAAACTGCCACAACAAATATCGTTGTGGCTATACATACAAATATTTTTTTCATAAAATAACGCTTATTTAGCATTGGCAAAATCTAATACAAGGTGACAAAATGCTCGCATGCCAACATCTAATCTACTGTCGTCTAACATAAACTCTGGTGCATGATGACTGGTAGATTGAGCCGCTGTTAATTGTGGGCTACGTGCGCCTACATTAAAGAAAAATGCGGGGGCTTTTTTTCCATAAAATGAGAAGTCTTCTGCACCTGTTTGCCAGCTGATAGGTAATACATTTGCTGCGCCACCCGCTGCCTTTTGCAAGGAAGCTACCGATTTGGCTACTAGCTTCGGATCATTATAGGTAACCAATGTTTTCGTATCAATATTTACTTCTGCACTTGCACCACTTGCTTCTGCAATTTTTGTAGCAGTTTGTTTAATGCGTTGGTGGATATCTTTTTGCATTTGGTCGTCTAACGTCCTAATGGTACCTTCTAAATGGGCCTCTTCAGGTATAATGTTAGCTCTAACTCCTGAATGAAATTTACCTACAGTAATTACAACAGGCGCTTTAATGATATCAGTTTGACGACTTACAATTGTTTGTAAAGCTTGTACAATTTCTGCACCAACTACAATTGGGTCTACTGATTTCCACGGACTTGCTCCATGACTTTGTTTCCCCTTTACTTTAATGGTAAACCAATCAGAAGAAGCCATAAAAGATTCAGGTTTATAATAAATTTTACCTAAATCTCCTGATGATGATATATGTATGCCATATACCGCATCTACTTTTGGGTTGTCTAATGCGCCTTCTTTAATCATCAAAGGAGCGCCACCTTCTTCATCACCAGGAGGACCTTCTTCTGCTGGTTGAAATAAGAAGACAACTGTACCTTGAATATCATTTTTTACTTTACTTAATACTTCGGCAGCACCCAGTAACATAGAAATATGTGTGTCATGTCCACAAGCGTGCATCACAGAAACTGTATTACCTTGGTATTCTCCTTTTGCTTTAGAACGAAATGCCAAATCATTTCTTTCTTCTACCGGTAATCCATCAATGTCAGCCCTTAAAGCAATAACTGGTCCGGGCTTTCCCCCTTTTAAAACACCTACAACCCCTGTTTTAGCTACAATGCGTGTAGTAATACCCCAATCTTTAAGCGAGGCATCTATTTTTTTACAAGTGTTGAATTCTCTGTTTCCTAATTCAGGATTCTCGTGAAAATAACGTCTCCAACTAATGATTTTGGGCGTTTCTTCCTTGAAAAGTTGCTCCAAATTTGCAGCACTAGTTTGGGCATAACCAGCAATTGTAGTTATGATCATCAAACAAGAGAAAATTGTTTTTTTCATATGTTTATTTTTATTAGTTGTTGTCATTTTCATTTGGCCAATTAAAGTGTTGAATTCAATTCAACCGATTATAATTGGTTCATTTCATTGACAAGATTTTACCAGTATACGAAAGGTACAACAAAAAGACTATTTATATTCTCCAAATACAGTTCGGAGACAGTTGGCAATTTCGCCCAATGTACAGAGTGATTCAACCGCTGTAATGACTAGTGGCATTAAGTTTTGATCGGTAGAAGCAGCTGTTGTAATGGCATTAAGACATAATTCAACTTTTTTAGGGTCTCTTTTTCTTTTAAGTGCAGCAATTTTAGCTGCCTGTATTTGCTGAATGGTATCATCTATTTTGAAACCTGGAATTTGAATTTCTTTGTCAACAGTAAATTGATTTACACCAACAATTGTTTTTTCACCACTTTCAATTTTTCGTTGATATTCATAAGCACTTTTACCTATTTCATCCTGCATAAACCCTTCTTCAATGGCACTTACGCTACCTCCCAAAGCATCAATTTTGTGCACAAGTTCCCACGCTTTCTGTTCTACATCATTGGTTAATGATTCTACAAAATAGCTGCCTGCTAAGGGGTCAACCGTATCGGGTATGCCACTTTCAAAAGCAACAACTTGTTGAGTTCTTAATGCAATTCGGGCTGCATCTTCACTAGGCAAACTCAATGCTTCATCAAATCCGTTGGTATGTAAACTTTGCGTTCCACCTAAAACCGCTGCTAATGTTTGAATGGTTACTCTGCTGATGTTGTTTAAAGGTTGCTGGGCAGTAAGTGTTGCCCCGCCAGTTTGAGTATGAAAGCGAAGCATCATTGCTTTAGGATCTGTTGCCCCTAATTCCTTCATCATTGTAGCCCACATTTTACGGGCAGCCCTGAACTTGGCAACTTCTTCAAATAAATGGTTGTGTGCATTGAAGAAAAAAGACAATCGTTTCCCAAAAACGTTAATATCCAACCCTTTATCTAATGCTGCTTTTACATAGGCTTTGCCATTGCTCAGGGTAAAGGCAATTTCTTGAACGGCAGTACTGCCTGCTTCTCTTATGTGATACCCCGAAATTGAAATGGTATTCCACTTGGGTAAATGGGTACTGCACCACTCAAATATGTCGGTAATGATGCGCATAGATGCCTTTGGAGGATAGATATACGTTCCTCTGGCAGCATATTCTTTTAATATATCATTTTGAATGGTACCAGTTATTTTACTTAAATCAGCTCCTTGTTTTTTGGCCAGGGCTACATAAAAAGCCAATAGTATAAAACCAGTAGCATTAATAGTCATCGAAGTACTTACTTCCTCTAGCCGAATGTCTTTGAACAGTAATTCCATGTCTTCTAGTGAATCGATTGCGACGCCAACCTTGCCCACTTCTCCCTCAGCTAATTCATGGTCACTGTCGTATCCAATTTGTGTGGGTAAATCAAAAGCCACACTCAAACCCATTACTCCTTGGCTCAATAAATAATGATAGCGTTTATTGCTTTCTTCAGCAGTAGAAAATCCGGCATATTGTCGCATGGTCCATAATCGTCCACGATACATATCTGCTTGAATGCCTCTTTTGTATGGAAAGGTACCTGGTAACTCGCTAGTATTATTGGGAATGTCTTGTTCAGTATAGATTTGCTTAATTTCTATATCACTATCTGTATATACTTTTTTTTCAGACATATGTCAATAAGCTTTAGGTTATAGAAATTCTATAAATGTTTTTTGGCTTCAAAACTTAAAGCTTCACTTACTAATTCATGTAAATTTGCTTTTGGCTCCTCCATTAAATACGTTAAAATGCTCTTTTTTAGATCCAATGAACTCGCATCTATAGGTAATAGTTCTCCAATTTGATTAATCGTTAATATATTCTTTTCTTTTAAATTTTTTACCGCATTCCATGCTGCCGGACTAATATAAATTTGTTGTGTAACGTTATAATCAAATTCATCTTTGATGTTCTTGCAAAGAATTTGTTGCATATCTCGAGCAGATAATCCCTCACCAACTGTTCTACTTATTAAATTGGGGAGTGCTATTCGGTCTACTAAAAGTATTAAACGTTCGTAAGCCTGTAATTGCAGCTGATTGCTGTTATTAGCTGCTGTAGTTGGTGTTACCTTATTGCTTTTTTTAGGTTCAATAAAAAGAAAATAAATTAATACCACAGCAATAATAATACCTCCTAATAATGTATAAACTGTATTTTGATCCATTTTAGCATGTTATTTGAACGAAGTTAAGGAGAATAAACTATTGTTATTTGCGATAGATAAATTGAAATAGCTGATTGATCGACTTTCTTAAAGTGATAAATATTGCTTAAATTCCTACTATCGAAAATCTTCATAATAGTTAAGCAGCTCAAAATCGTAACTTTGATTTTTAAATTTAGTTTATATGGACACATCTATATCTATTAATACCCCAATAAGTTTAACAGCTGGTGCAGTAAGCGAGATTAAACGTTTAATGACTGAACCCGATTTTGATACTAAATCTAGATTAAGAGTAGGCGTAAAAGGAGGGGGGTGTAGCGGTATGACTTATGTATTGGGATTTGATCAGGTTGAGCCAGAAGATGAGCTCTTTTCAATTGAAGGAATTCCCTGCATCATGAATAAAAGTCATGGATTATACTTATATGGGATGGAAGTAGACTGGCAAGGAGGTTTAAATAGTCGTGGATTTACTTTTAGCAATCCAAATGCAAGTAAAACTTGTGGTTGTGGTACTTCTTTTGCAGTTTAATGATTTTTTCGAATAGCCTTAAACAAGTAGCATTTTAAAATTATTTAAAAAGCCCATTCAAATTTTGAATGGGCTTTTTAGTTGATTATTTTTTATTAGCAGATTTTCCAAGCGGGCGATTTTTACCAAAATCAACCAATATTGGGGCAGCCACAAATATAGAAGAATAAGTACCGGTAATTACTCCAATTAGCATTGCAAAAGCAAAACCGCGAGTTACTTCACCACCAAAAATAAACAATATTAAGATGGTCAAGAATACCGTTAAAGATGTCATAATTGTACGACTTAATGTTTGATTGATGGCTTTATTAATAATGGTTGCATTGTCAGCACCAGTCATTAAGTGACTATCTTCTCTAATTCTATCGTATACAATTACAGTATCATTCATCGAGAAACCAATTACAGTTAAAACTGCAGCAATGAAATGTTGGTCTATCTCTAAAGGGAATGGTACTACTTTTCTCAAGAAACTAAATACAATTAATGTTACCAATACATCATGTAGCAATGCGAAGATTGTACCTAAAGAGTATCTCCAATCACGGAAACGCATAAAGATGTACAGACAAATTGCAATGATGGCAAAGATTGTTGCCTTGGTAGCTCCTGATTTTAAATCATCAGAAATGGTTGGAAGTACTGTTTGAGAACTTTGCTTATAAATTGTTTCAAAATTAGCAAAAGTAGTACCTGCAGGTAAATGCTTCTGTAATCCAGTAAACAACATTTGTTCTACTAATGAATCTATGTTACTTCCAGTTTCCTTGATTTTGTAAGAAGTGGTAATATTAATTTGATTTTTAGAATCAACCGTTTTAATAATTGGTGCTTCTCCAAAAACAGTTTTCAATTCTTCACGAATTTGGTCTTGGTTGATTGATTGGTCAAATTTAACAGTATAACTTCTACCACCTGCAAATTCAACACCTTCATCAAATCCATTAAAGAAAGATGCAATACCTAATACCAAAATTACAGCCGAAACTCCGTAGAAGAATTTTCTGTATTCAATAAACTTGTATGCTGCATGCTTAAATACTCCTCTTGAAATAGCTGTGAAATATTCAAAATGGCGGTTCTTTTTAGTATAGATATCTGTAATCAATCTAGACACTAAAATTCCACAGAATAATGACAATAAAATACCAATTATTTGTGTAGTTGCAAATCCTAGTACTGGACCTAATCCAAAATAGGCAAGAATGATTGCTGTTAATAGCGTAGTAACGTGGGCATCTAATACAGGAGATAAAGAACGCTTATAACCATCTGTAACAGCCGCTGCATAGTTTTTGCCTTTGGTTAATTCTTCTTTGATACGTTCAAATATAATAACGTTGGTATCTACTGCCATACCAATAGTAAGTACTAAGCCGGCAATACCTGGGGCAGTTAAAGTAAATCCAAGTGCACTTAACACACCTATGGTAAATAATAAGTTTAATATCAATGCAATATTAGCAACCCATCCACCGGTATTGAAATACAATAACATTAATGCAAAAATCACAATAAAAGAAATGGCGAACGACATCATACCACCTTTTACAGATTCTTTACCTAATGTTGGACCAACTTGTTGTTCCTGAACAATTTTTGCAGGAGCAGGTAGTTTACCACTTTCTAGAATTTCTGATAAATCTTTGGCTTCTTTAATAGAGTAGTTCCCACTTATTTGTGAATTACCAGTAGTGATTGGGTCATTTACGTTAGGGGCAGAGTATACTATATTATCTAATACAATGGCAATTGGTTTACCCACATTACGAGTAGTCATCTTCGCCCAAATATTAGACCCTATTTTGTCCATATTCATTTTAATAGCCACTCTTCCTCTTTCATCATAATCTTGAGAGGCACCAGAAATATGGTCTCCTTCTAATTCAGCTTGACCATTGTCTAATGTTTTAACAGCATATAGTGTTAAGACATCTCTAGTTTTAGGATCATCGCCTTCTGTTTTTCCATACATGAAAACTAAGTTAGAAGGGAATTTGGTTTTCACTGATTCCATTCTTAAATAGCTATTCAAAGTAACAGTGTCTTTTGACAATACATAGCCAATTGTTGATGGGAAAATATATTTACCATTGTCGGCCTTGTATGGTTGAGACGGCTGCATAATACGCAAAATCGGGTTCACGTTTTGCTTATTTTTACTGGTATCTGTTTTTGCAGTTGTTGTATTGTTGGTAGCTAAACTAGATAAAGTAGCAGTTTTGGTAGTATCGGCTTTAGTAGTTGCTACTGTAGTTTCAACTTTTTTTGCAGTATCTGTTAAGGTAGATGTATTGTTTGCTCCATTTAAATAATCTTGTACTGATTTATCTGCAGCAATTAAACCGTCTTGAATGTCTTTACTTTCTAAAGTATATACTTCAAAAAATTGTAGGTTAGCGGTAGATTGTAAATAAGATCTAACTCTTTCTTTATCACTAACTCCAGCCAATTCAATACTGATGATTCCTTTTGCTGGATCAGGGTTAATATTTGGAGAAGCTACACCAAAGCGGTCAATCCTTGTTCTCAAAATGCGATAGGTATTATTAAAAGCTGCAGTTGCCTGGTCTCTTAAATAATTAGTAACCGCATCATTGCTGGCATCAATTTTTAATTTTCCGTTACTGCGATTAGCAAAAAATGGTGCAAGCTTTACATCAGCATTTATTTTCTTGAATTCTTCAATAAATAAAGTGATCAAATCTGCGCCACTATTGGCTTTTCTTGCAACGGCACTGTTTAATGCTTTGTTGAAGTTTACATCTTTAGAATAGTTGGCTAATGATTTTATAAGACCATCTAAACCTACTTCCATCGTTACGCTCATTCCCCCTTGAAGGTCTAGTCCAAGCATTAACTCTTTTTCTTTCGCACTGCGATAAGTAGTTAAACCAAAAGCAAGTTTTGTGTCTTTGGTACTGTCTAACAGTCTTGATACACGAGCTTTCTTTAGTTCAGCTAAAGTATCAGCATAAGCAGCCTGCAATTCTTTATTGCCAGGATATTTCTGCTCAGCAGTAGGATACGATTTTAACCATACATTGGCTTTCTTTTCCATTTCAGATTCATGATTACGTACAAACCATGTAAATGATAATTGGTACAAACAAATTAACGTGAGTGCAATTGCAAAAAAACGCACTAAACCTTTCAGTTGCATATTAGTAACGGTTTACGAATTTTTAATCCCGATTTTTCAGGATGGCAAAGATAGGGGAATGACTTATAATTCGTTGAATTCATTATTCACTATCCTTAAATATATAAAAAATATAATGTGTTATTGTACTCCAACTAGGGTCACTTCAAAGTATAATGGTGTATTTGGAGCTATACTTCCGTTGCCAACACAGCCATATGCTAAGGAAGATGGGATCACCATTTTAATTTTACCCCCATTTTTTAATAAAGGAATGGCAATTTTCCATCCTTCTATTACTGAAGTTAGATAAAATGATGCTGGAGCAGATCCCGATGAGGCATCAAATTGAGTTCCATTTAATAATTTCCCTAAATAGAATACAGAAACTTTTGAATTTAAATTTGGATTGGCCCCAGTACCAGCAGATACGATTTCATACAATATCCCACTTGAATGCTCTTGTAAATTGATGTTATTAGCTGTACAAAAAGCCACCATTGATGCTTTTTCAGATGCTACAGTTGCTGGTGTACAACCCGTTTCAGCCGTTTTACCACACGATAAAGCAAAAAATAATATGGTTGTGCAAACTAAACCAACTACCGCAATTAGAATTTTTCTCATTTTTTTTGTTTTATAGATGCATTTTAAGCTTAATTAGCTGCATCAACTTTTTGTATAGTTTTTATTAAGTATTAATAAATTCTTTTATTTAAGCTGGATTTTTTTCTTTTGATTTCTTGTGTTTAATCTCCAAATATCGCTGTTCTTGCATTTCCCATTTGAATTTACTGTAAATCACTGCAAAAAATATTGAAATAAGAATAATAGCAACAAATAATATTACACCACTCATTTTACTATAAGCAACCATTGTTGCTCTTTGGTACCAACCAGAGTATATGGTTAATATTATTGAAACCCCAATTGCAAAGCCCGAAGACAATCCAAATAAATAGGTTTTTATGTTATTTTTCTCTTTTTCTCGATTTTTTAACCAAAAAAGCTCAAAATCTTCATCATTTAATACCATTTTTCAAAAATAAATCATCATTTACGAATAATTATTTCAAATTTACAGTAAAATCAGTTTTAATTAATTTTCAATATGCTACTAATAAAAAAAGAAGGAATATTTATTTTTTGGATTTTATTGTTTGTTCATTGTGGATTGGTTTATCTCGGTAAAACCAATATCAGCAATTTTACCAAACTACTGTTAATACCACTACTAGGATTGCATTTATTTTTAAATGTGCGCAAGTTGGGATCGAAATTCATGAAAAAAATCATTTCAATTGCATTAATTGGATCATTTTTAGGCGATTTATTGCTAATATTCAAAGGGCCTTCTTATTTTATTTCAGGTATGATTGCTTTTATAGTGACCCATGTGTGTTATGCGATTTTTTTCTTTAGAGCAGGTAAATTCAAATGGGAAAAGTCTACTGAATTTGTAATAGCAGCCGTTTTTTTAGGTCTTATTTCCTTGCAGTTGGTAAAGTTTATGAAGCCCTATGTTGGAAATTTATTAGTACCTATTATTGTTTATGTAATGGCTATTTGTATTATGTCTGCTTCTGCAGCTAGTTTATTTGGACATAAAATTTTAAGGGCATTGTCGGTATCTTTTTTCATTCCGGGTTCTTTATTATTTGTTTTGTCAGACGCTGTTTTGGCAATGAACAATTTCATTTACCGAGATGAGTTTTTAAATGTGGTGGTGATGTTGAGTTATGGATATGCGCAGTGTTTGATGGTACAAGGTTTTGTTAGATACTTAAGGGTTTAATTGTTCATACAATTACCTGATTTTATGATTAGGTTGATTAATTAAAATTAAAATGGCTCCCAAAATTGGGAGCCATTTTAATTTTAATTGTATAACCAAGAATGTTAATACTAATAACCCATTCCACCCATATCATGTCCACCACCTGGATGAGCAGGAGCAGCTTCTGGTTTAGGCTTGTCGGCAACTACACATTCTGTAGTTAATAACATCGCAGCAATAGATGCAGCATTCTCTAATGCTACACGTGTAACTTTAGTAGGATCGATTACACCGGCTTTGAATAAGTTTTCGTACACTTCTGTACGTGCATTAAATCCAAAATCAGCTTTTCCTTCTTTAATTTTTTGAACAACAATAGAACCTTCTATTCCACTGTTACTAACAATTTGACGAAGTGGTTCTTCAATTGCTCTTTTTACAATTTGAATTCCAGTTGTTTCGTCTTCGTTAGCGCCTTTTAATTTTTCTAAACTTTGTACTGCACGAATGTAAGCTACACCACCACCAGGAACGATTCCTTCTTCAACAGCCGCTCTTGTTGCATGTAATGCATCATCTACACGGTCTTTCTTTTCTTTCATTTCTACTTCTGTAGCAGCACCTACATATAAAACAGCCACACCGCCACTTAATTTGGCTAAACGTTCTTGTAGTTTTTCACGGTCATAATCAGAAGTAGTATTTTCTACTTGCGCTTTAATTTGATTAACTCTAGCAACGATATCAGCTTTCTTACCCTTACCTCCAACAACAATGGTATTGTCTTTGTCGATTGTTACAGTAGCGGCTTGACCTAAATAGGTTAAATCAGCATTTTCTAATTTGAAACCTTGTTCTTCACTTATAACTGTACCCGCTGTAAGGATAGCAATATCTGTTAACATTTCTTTTCTGCGATCACCAAAACCAGGTGCTTTAACTGCAGCAACTTTAATAGTACCACGTAATTTGTTTACAACTAATGTTGCCAATGCTTCTCCTTCTAAATCTTCTGCAATAATTACTAATGGTCGGCTAGTTTGTGCAACTTTCTCCAAAATATGAAGAATGTCTTTCATTGCACTAATCTTTTTATCATAGATTAATATGTAAGGATTTTGTAACTCAGCTTCCATTTTTTCGCTGTTGGTTACAAAATAAGGCGAAATATATCCGCGATCAAATTGCATACCTTCAACTACATCAACTGTTGTATCGGTACCTTTCGCTTCTTCTACGGTAATAACCCCTTCTTTACCAACTTTTGACATAGCAGTGGCAATTAACTTACCAATTTCACTATCACTATTAGCAGAAATGGTCGCTACTTGCTCAATTTTTTTACTATCGTTGCCAATCGTTTGAGATTGTACTCTTAAATTCTCAATAATTTTGTCTACAGCCTTATCGATACCACGCTTTAAATCCATAGGATTAGCGCCAGCAGCTACATTTTTTAAACCTTCGCTGATGATAGCTTGAGCCAAAACAGTTGCAGTTGTAGTACCATCTCCCGCAATATCTGCAGTTTTAGAAGCTACTTCTTTCACCATTTGAGCACCCATGTTTTCAATTGCATCTTCTAATTCAATTTCCTTAGCTACTGATACACCATCTTTAGTAACCTGTGGAGCACCAAACTTTTTTTCAATAACCACATTGCGACCTTTTGGTCCTAATGTAACTTTTACAGCGTTGGCCAATGTATCAACGCCTTTTTTCATTTTATTTCTAGCTTCTATATCAAAGAATATTTGCTTAGCCATATCAATATTAAATTTATTATTTTGTTTAAAATGGATTTAGATAATCGCTAAAAGATCGCTTTCTCTCATGATTAATAAATCTTGTCCTTCAATCTGAACTTCAGTACCGGCATATTTACCGTATAACACAGTGTCGCCTACTTTTACAGTCATTGGTTCATCTGTTTTTCCTTTTCCGGCAGCAACAACAATACCACGTTGTGGCTTCTCTTTTGCAGTGTCAGGAATAATAATTCCACCGGCTGTTTTTTCTTCAGCAGCAGCAGGCTTAACAATAACTCTGTCGTGCAGAGGAGTAACGTTGATTTTCTTAGCCATACGTTATTAAATTTAATTAATTAATGTAATTTTTGGTATTCTGTCGATAATTATGCCAAAGGATTTAATAAGTCAATTTAACAGTTTATTGGGGTTAAACCTATATTATATTCACTTTGCTGTCAGAGTATAAGCCCCTAAATAAAAAAAAGCTGTCAAATTTACATTTAACAAATTTACTTTTATTTAAATCCTTACCTTTGCACTCCTCAAAAAAGTTCTTGTTTAATGATCAGCAGAAGAAATATTCGTGTTAAGGTGATGCAGTTGCTCTATATGATTGAGTCCGCTGATTCAATTAATACGTTCAAACAACCGATTCAAACATTAGAAAAACAGTTAGATAAAAGTCGTGAATTATTTATTTATTTGATTTATTTTCTTTCTGAAATTGCTCGTTTTGCTGAAGTAAGCGCTGCACAAAGAGCTGCAAAAAATTTACCCTCAACCAGTGATTTGAATGTCAACATTAAAATTGCAGGAAACGACTTCATATGGGGTTTGCTGGAAAACAAATCTTACCAAAAAGCAATTGAGGTTGATAAACCAGCACAAAGAATCGATAAAGATTTAGTTAAAAAACTTTATTTAAATCTGGTAGAAACAGATGCGTATCAGGCTTATATAATTGAGCAAAGCAGAGATAAATCAAAAGAACAGGAAATCATTAAACTGATTTTTACCCAGATTATGCTGCCGAACGAGGATTTTATTGCACATATTGAAGAACATTTCAATAATTGGGATGATGATGCGGATATGATTGATCAATTGATATTGTCATATATCAAAAAACCTGCTAGCGTTCAGTTAGATCAATTAATGAGTCTCGATAAATGGGATTTTGCCCGTCAATTATTAAAAACCGCCATCGATAAAAAAGAATTCTGTACCGAATTGATTAAGCCTAAATTAAAGAACTGGGATGCAGATAGGATAGCTCTGTTAGATATGATTTTGATGAGGATGGGCATTTGTGAGTTACTGTTTTTTGAGACCATACCTACCAAAGTAACGATCAATGAATACATTGATTTAGCTAAAGAATATAGTACTAGTCAAAGCGGTCAATTTGTAAATGGTCTTTTAGATAATCTTCACAAAGAATTATCTGCTGAGGGCAAAATCAACAAAATAAGTTTCAAAAATAAGTTAGCATAATTACTTAACTTGCCAATCATTTAAAAAACAAATCACATGTATAATTTAGCTACAATTCTTTTATCAGCAGATCCAAAAAATGGTGGAACTTTTCAATTGGTTATGATGGGAGCCATTATTTTGGTATTTTGGTTGTTTATGATTCGTCCACAAGCAAAGAAAGCAAAAGAGCAAAAGACTTTCATTGACAATATGCAGAAAGGCGATAAAATTGTTACCATTGCAGGCATACACGGAACCATTAATAAAATCAATGAAGACAATACACTTCAATTAGAAGTGAGTCCCGGAAGCTATTTAAAGATTGAAAAATCGTCAATCAGTATGGAGTGGACTGTTGCTATTAATAAAACACCAGCTGAAAAAAAGTAATCAATTACAAATTTCAAGTAAATTTATAGCCGGTATTGATTACCGGCTTTTTTTATATGCTTAAAATAGGAATTACTGGAGGTATTGGGTGCGGTAAATCTACGGTTGCTGCAGTTTTTGCTCAATTGGGTATTCCTGTGTTAAAGGCAGATGATCTTGCTCGTTCAATTATGCAAGAAAATCAATCAGTTCGAGAAGCAATTATTCATGCATTTGGAAAAGATGCATATGTTGATGGTCAGGTAAATAAGTCCTTTCTTGCAAGTAAGGTTTTTAATGACCCTCATCAGTTGTTGGTTTTAAATTCAATAGTACATCCTGCTACAATAAAGGCCAGTAATGATTGGGTGCTTCAACAAAATGCTCCATATATTTTGAAAGAGGCTGCCCTTTTTTTTGAGTCTGGTTCAGCAAAAGGCCTCGATGGTATAATTGGAGTAAGCTGCTCTAAATCATTGCGCATTAAACGAATAATGGATCGCGACCATCTGAGTAGGGAACAGGTGTTGGCTCGTATGAATCAACAAATCGATGAAAGCCTTAAAATGAAATTGTGTGATTGGATAATTTATAATAATGAAGAAGAATTAATGATTCCTCAAGTGCTGGAATTGCATCAAAGTTTGCTTCAACGCGCTACACATTACAGCGAATCAAATAATCTGTGATGTTTATTTTTGAATTTGATAACACCATCTTTTAAGTTTTCCTTCAAAATCAAATGGGGTAGTGGCTTTAGTTATATCCTTAATACTAGTGGCTTGAATATTAGGGATATCAATTTCAAATTTTGTAAAGTTGGTGCTAAAATACAATTCACCACCCGGTGAGATTGCGCTTAATGCATCATTAATAAGTTCTACATGGTCACGTTGTATATCTAAGATATCTTTCATTCTTTTGCTATTACTGAATGTTGGAGGATCCATTATTACTAGATCAAAACTATTGGGCAATAGTGTTTTAAGATACTGTTTTACATCTGCATGAATCGAAACATATTTCGTTGGGTCTTTAAATAAATTAATAGCTAAATTGTCTTCTGCCCAAGCTAAATAAGTTTTTGATAAATCTACAGACGTAACATTTGCTGCACTGCCTGCAGCAGCATAAACAGAAAATGAACCAGTATAACAAAATAAATTTAAGACTCTTTTGCCATTACTTATTTGTTTGATTTTATTTCGGGTAATCCGGTGGTCTAAAAATAAGCCTGTATCTAAGTAATCAGTAAGGTTTATTAAAAATTTCAATCCATCTTCAACAACTGTAAAATATTGTTTTTCTGTAGAAAGTTTTTCATATTGCCCGTCTCTGTGAGACATTCTTTTTCGCTGTTTACAGTACATTTTATCAATGTCAACCCCTGTTATTGATTGAATTATTTTCATACAATCTAATAACCATTCATCGTGTACCTCGTCTTCCATTCCATGCCGACGAAGATATTCAGCTATATAAATATTGTCTTCGTACAGTTCAATGCTAAATGGGAATTCGGGCAAGTCGTGGTCGTACAAACGGTAACAACTTACTTGTTGGCGCTTGGCAATTTTGTTTTTGTGTTTGTATACTTTGTTCAGTCGATTTCTGAACATTTCTTCTTTCTGTGGATCAATCATTGTATTTAAAAAATCCCTGTTTTCAACAGTTATGATTTTGATGAAAACAGGGAATATAGAAAATAATGCTATAAAATTATTATTTCAACTGCGCTAATGCATCAGCAATACGTTTCCAAGCTTTTTCAATATTTTCCATGCTATTGGCAAAAGAAAAACGCACACAATTAGGCTCCCCAAATGCATCTCCCATAACCGATGATACATGGGCTGTATTTAATAAATACATGCTAAAGTCTGCTGCATTATTTACTTTTTCAGTTCCATTGCTCTTACCGTAATAAGAACTTACATCAGGAAATACATAAAATGCACCTTGTGGTTCAAAGCATTTGAAGCCAGGTATCGATTTTACAAGTTCTAGCGTTCTAGCTCTTCTTTTTGTAAATTCTTCCGTCATTTCAATAGAAGGCTTTAAGTCACCAGTTAGAGCAACAACAGCTGCTTTTTGGGTAATAGAACAAGTACCGCTGGTAAATTGCCCTTGTAATTTTTCACAAGCTTTGGCTATTTCTGTGCTTGCAGCAATATATCCTAATCTCCAGCCTGTCATTGCAAATCCTTTACTCAGTCCGTTTACTATAACCACACGATCTTTAATATCACTGAATTGAGCTATACTTTCATGAGCACCCACAAAATTAATGTACTCATAAATTTCATCGGATAATATGGTTACATGTGGATGTTTTCTAAAAACCTCAGCTAAGGCAGCTAATTCTTCTTTACTGTATACCGCTCCAGATGGGTTACAAGGTGACGAAAACATGAACACTTTAGTACGTGGAGTAATTGCAGCTTCTACTTCAGCAGGCGTTGCTTTAAATTCATTTTCAACAGTAGTTCTTATTTCAACCACTTTACCTCTTGCAATTTTTACTAATTCAGAATAAGTAACCCAGTAAGGGGTTGGGATAATCACTTCATCACCCTCATCTACCAACGCTAAAATAACATTTGCTAAACTCTGCTTTGCACCAGTAGATGTTACAATATTATCGAACGTATAATCAAGATTATTGTCTCTTTTTAACTTAGTACATACAGCTTCTCTCAAATCAAGAAATCCGGAAACAGGCGTATAATGGCTCCAATTGTCATTAATTGCTTTAATTGCAGCGTCTTTAATATGTTGTGGTGTGTCGAAATCGGGTTCACCCAGACTTAAATCGATCACATCAATACCACTGGCACGCAATTCGCGACCTAGCTTAGCCATTTTAAGGGTTTCAGGCTCATTAAACCGGTTTAATAAAGAAGAAAGTTCCATGTGTTGGGTTATTATGAATATACAATTGAGGCATAAAGTTCGGAAAAACTATCCTAACACTCGTAAGTAATTATATTTTTTAGAATTAACTTAGCAAAATGCCACATGAAGCTATTTCTGTTTTCGACATGTTTAAAATTGGGATAGGCCCTTCTAGTTCTCATACATTAGGTCCTTGGAAAGCGGCTTTACGCTGTTTAGCTAGTATTCAATCTAAAACAACCTTTGATAATATCCAATCAATCACCATTTTATTGTATGGCTCTCTTGCAAAAACAGGTAAGGGGCATGGTACTGATATTGCTGTTATGATGGGATTGAGTGGTGAAGACCCTGAAACAATTGATGTTAATACTATTACACCAATTATAAATCAAATCCGCAGTCGATCTGTCTTGTTGTTAGCAGGTAAAAAAAATATTGAATTTCATGTGCAAACTAATATTCATTTTTTATCTAATGAATCGTTGCCCTATCATCCAAATGGACTTTCATTTTTAATTGCAACGAAAGACGGAAATCATTGGTGTGAAACGTTTTATTCTATAGGGGGTGGATTTGTTGTTTATGAAGGCGATATTAGTCACCAACAACAAAGTATCGACTTGCCATTTCCAATAAATACTGCCTCGGATTTATTACATTGGTGTAGAAAAACCGGCTTGGCAATACATGAAGTTGTATTAGAAAATGAACAAGTTTGGCGTTCAGAATCAGCAACTATTAAGGGTGTATTCAATATTTGGGAAACGATGCGGAATTGTATTTTTAGCGGTTGTTATGCCCAAGGTATATTGCCAGGTGGATTACAAGTAAGAAGGCGGGCATTTGATTTAAATAGAAAATTACTCAATAATAAGTCATATTACAACTACAATGATTGGCTTACTGCCATTAAAGCCGGAGGAACTTCTTTTCAATACATATTAGATTGGGTGAGTTGTTTTGCATTAGCGGTAAATGAAGAAAATGCATCTTTTGGAAGAGTAGTTACAGCACCTACTAATGGAGCGGCAGGTGTTATACCTGCTGTATTACAGTATTACATTGCTTTTGGAGATAAAAATGCCGAAAATAATATTGTTACTTTTTTACTTACTGCATCGGAAATAGGCAGTATTTTTAAAAAAGGAGCTACTATTTCTGCTGCTATGGGAGGATGCCAGGCTGAAATTGGCGTATCTTCTGCAATGGCGGCAGGTGCCTTAACTGCCTGTATGGGCGGAACACAACAGCAAGTATTAATGGCCGCAGAAATTGCCATGGAGCATCATTTAGGTCTTACTTGTGATCCGATTGGTGGATTGGTGCAAATACCTTGCATCGAACGAAATACAATGGGTGCCATAAAAGCCATTACAGCCTCCCAATTGGCATTACAAAGTACACCAGACTTTGCATTAGTGAGCCTCGACAAGGTGATTGCCACCATGTGGAATACTGCTTTGGATATGAACAGTAAATACAAAGAAACTGCTGATGGTGGTTTAGCTATTCAAATACCACTTGGGTTGAGTGAATGCTAATTCGATAAAGCTTCTGCCTCTAATGTTGCAGGATCAATGTTAGCATAGTCTCTAATTTCATTGTACAATGTGCCGCGCTCAATAGGTTGACGATTAACTTGTTGAATTAATCTTACTAAATCTGCAGTACTCATTGTAGGTGTTTGCTCTTCACTACCCGCCATTGAATAAATTTTAGTAGAATCATCTATTGTGCCATCAATATCATTTACACCAAAGGCAAGGGTTAACTGGGCATTTTGCCTTCCTAACATTGGCCAATATGCTTTAATATGCGGGAAATTGTCCATGTAAATTCTTGCTACTGCATACATCTTCATGTCTTCAATAATAGAAGATTCTGCAATATTACTCATGTCGTTGTCTTTATTCCTGAATTTAAGGGGAATAAAAGTGTTAAACCCTTTAGTTTGGTCTTGTAAACTGCGAAGACGTTCCATATGATCTATTCTGTGCGCATAAGATTCTATATGTCCATATAATAGTGTGGCATTACTGTTCATGCCTATGTTATGAGCAGTTTCGTGGATTTTTAACCATCCTTCTGCATTCACTTTGTCATCACAAATTTTTGATCTGATATCTTCATGAAATATTTCTGCGCCACCACCAGGTAAAGAATCTAATCCTGCTTCATGTGCCAAACGCATGCCTTCTTCTACAGAAACATTTGCTTTCCGAAACATGTAATCCAATTCTACAGGTGTAAATGCCTTTATATGCAATGATGGTCTATGTGCTTTGATGGTTTGTAATAGTTCGATGAAAAAAGATAGGGTCATTTTAGGATGAACGCCTCCAACAATGTGCACTTCTGTTACTGGTTTCCCGTCGTAACTTTTTACGATATGCATCATTTGTTCAATACTTAGTTCCCATCCTTCTTCTCTGTTAGAATATAGTCTTGAGTAAGAACAAAATGCACAAGAAAAAACACAAATATTGGTTGGTTCAATATGAAAATTTCTATTGAAATAAGTTTTGTTACCATGTTTTTCTTCTCGAACCCAATTGGCTAGAGCACCTAAAAATGATAGAGAACCTCTTTCAAATAATTGCACACCTTCTTCAAAGTTGATTCTTTGTTTAGCAATTACTTTATTTCCTATTGATTGTAGTATTGGATCTTTTTCGGCACGCACTAAAACTGATATTGCAGCAGTATTCATCTCTCTTAATTTGTAGCAAAGTTACGAAAGAGAAAGTTAGCATTTAATAGTAAAAAGCAAGAAAATTTTAAAAAGCATGCGCTCCTTTCAAGGGGGCGCATGCGAAAATATTTAAGACATTAGTATCCCTGCAATAGTTGCAGACAAGTATGAGGCCAATGTGCCGCATAAAAGCGCTTTTAAACCCAATTTAGCTAAGTCTGCACGTCGGGTAGGAGCTAACTCACCGATGCCGCCGATTTGCATGCCGACGCTGCTGAAATTAGCGAATCCGCAAATAGCAATACTAACAATTAAAAGTCCTTTTTCAGTAACTATTGGAATGGTTTTGGTAGTTAAATTATTGAAAGCTACGAATTCGTTGATGGTTAATTTTTGACCTAAAAGAGAAGCTGCATTTGCAATATCTTGAGAAGGTACACCCATTGCCCATGTCATTGGAAAAAATATTTTACTGAAAATTACATCTAATGTCATGCCAGGTATAATTTTACCCATACCCCAATTGATAAAAGCTATCAAGGCAATAAATCCAATTAACATAGCAATTACGTTAATGGCTATTTTCATTCCATCACTTGCGCCATGTGATATTGCATCAATTAAATTGCTGTATGGACTTTTTACTTCCAGTTTTACTTTACCCATTGTTTGTGATTCTTCTGTTTCGGGAAAAACAATTTTGGAAATAACCAAAGCGCCTGGTGCAGCCATTAAACTTGCAGTTAATAAATATTCGGCTTTAGCGCCCATGTTTGCATATACAATTAATATACCACCGGCAATACAAGCCAAACTCCCACTCATGCTGGCTAATAACTCACTTTTAGTCATAGTGCTTAAATAGGGGCGTATCATTACTTGTGCTTCAACCTGACCCACAAATGCACTGGCTACATTGCTTAAAGCTTCGGCGCCACTTACGCGCATAATAAAATTCATTGCTTTGGCAATTACAGAAACGATAAACTGCATTACTCCGAAATGATACAAAATAGCGACCAATACGCATACTAGAATAATGGTTGCAGTTACACTAAATGCAAATACAAAGCCACTTTCGCCGAAATTTTTAACGCCAACCGGCGTATTCACCATAATTCCACCATAAACAAAAGCTACCCCTTCTCTGGCAAATCGCTCAATTTTTTCCATCCCCTTTCCCAAAAGTTGAAAAAAATGAGTAACAGGAGGCACTTTCAAAACCATAATAGCAATAAATATTTGAAGCATAATACCGCTAATTACCAACCTGAAATTGATTCTCTTTCTATTATTAGAAAACAAAAACGCAATACCTAAAATCAAAATTATACCTATTATACCTTGAAATCTTTCCATATATAAGTTGTTAGCCTTGTTTAATTTTGAAAGATACGGGGAAAATTCAAAACTAAAAATTCCAAAGTGAATATTTGAAAAGCACAATATATAAAGAGAAAAAACTTAATTCCATCCTCCTCCTAAAGCTTTATATAAATTAACTTTTGCATCCAATTGTTTCAGTTTGATTTCAATTAAATCGATTTTTGAATCTAATGCTTCACGTTGAGTAAGCAATACTTCTATATAGTCTGCCCTTGCTGATCTAAATAAGCTATTTGAAATGGTGATAGACTGTGTGAGAATATCTACTTCTTTAGCCTTGGTTTCATAGCTCTTATTGTATTTTTCTATTCTAGAAAGTTGATTAACTACTTCAATATGCGCATTTAAAATAGATTGCTGAAATTGATAAACTGCTTGAATTTGGTTGGCATTGGCATTGAAGTAAGTTGCTTTAATGCCATTTTTGTTAATTAAGGGCGCCATAATTTCACCACCTAAATTAAAAAGAATCGCATCTGGTCTGATTAAATACAAAGGATTGTATGCTTGGAAACCTAAACCACCAGTTAGGCTAAAAGATGGGTAGAAATTGGCTTTTGCAACCTGAACATCTAATTTTGCTGCGGCAAGTTCAAGTTCGGCTTTGCGAATGTCTGGTCGGTTTGCTAATAATTGAGATGGCAAACCTGCATATAAATTATCAGTTGCCAAATTATTAAAACTATCTACATTTCTCTTTACCTGTTGAGGAAAACGACCCAATAAAAAGTTGATTTTGTTTTCAGCCTCAATTATTTTCTGTTGAGTTTCATATTGTAGATTTTTCGTGTTGAGTAATTGGGCTTCAAATCTATTTACAGCCAATTGAGAAACTTTAGCTGCTTCTTTTTCTAGCTTAACTAATTGAAGTGCATTTGTTTGCAATTCTATGTTTTGTTGCAAAATATTCAGCAAATTGTCGAGTCCAATTAATTCATAGTACGAGCTGGCTATTTCTGCAATAATATTTGTTACCATAAAGTTTTTTCCTTCAATGGTAGATAAGTATCTAATTGCGGCAGCTTTTTTTGCGTTGTGCAATTTCTTCCAAAAATCCATTTCCCATGAAAAGTAAGTACCTGCAATAAAATCACCTATGTACTTTGGCCCTTTGTCAGGATTAGCTTTTAAGTCTTCTTCCGACATCCCATTCCAGCTATATTTACTTTCTTTTACGGCAGCAGCACTTCCTCCAAAACGAAGAAACGGCAGATATTCGCCTTTTTTAGCCATAATTTCATTCTTACTCATTTCAATTTCCTGAAGGGTAATATTGAGTTCTTGGTTGTTCTTTAAAGCAGTATCTATAAGTTCAATCAAATACGGGTCTTTAAAATAACTGGTCCACTTGATGTTTGCTATATTGGTTGTATCCTGCAAATTATTGTAAGTAGCAGGTGTTGATGTATTTTCCTGTTTACTTGTTATTGCTGGTACTTTACAAGATCCTATGACAATGATGCTCAATAGGTAATATAAAATTTTAGGGTTGATTATTTTAGTCATTTTTTTTGCTGAATCGTTTAATAATTTTAATTATTTGCTTACTGAGCGCATTATTGGAGCTACTCTCTACAAAATCTTCACTCAATGGCACTTCATCTTCATCTTTAATTAATTTTCTTCCTTCTTGTAGTTTGCCAAATATAAAGTAAAGACCAGGTACGATGATGACGCCAAAGATGGTTCCAAACAACATGCCACCTAATGAAGATGCACCTATTGTGTGGTTGCCTACTGCACCTGGACCAGTAGCAATAACCAAAGGAATTAATCCGGCGATAAACGCAAATGAAGTCATTAAAATTGGTCGGAAGCGGGCTTTTGCACCTTCAATTGCAGATTCAAGTACACTCAACCCTTGGTTGTGTTTTTGTACTGCAAATTCTACAATCAATACAGCATTTTTCCCTAGTAATCCTACCAACATAATGAGCCCTACTTGTGCATAAACATCATTGGCTAATCCTAAAGTTTTTAAGAGTAATAAAGATCCGAATATACCTGGAGGCAGTGAAAGTAATACAGCAAAAGGAAGAAGGAAACTTTCATATTGCGCTGCAAGGATTAAATAAACAAAGAAAAGTACAATAAGAAATAAGTAAAGTGCCTCATTGCCTCTTTTTGCTTCATCATAAGAAATACCTTCCCATGCAATATCGTAGCCACGTGGTAGTGTTTGTGCGGCAACTTCTTTAATTACTTTAATTGCTTCACCCGAAGAATATCCCTTGGCAGGTATTCCATTGATTAAAGAGGATACATATAAATTATATCTAGAAATTTCATTAGGCCCTTGTGTCTTTTTGATTCGCATAAATGCAGAATAGGGAACCATTTCACCATGATCGTTTTTAATAAACATATTCAATAGATCAGAAGGTTGTTTTCTGAATTCTGGCCCAGCTTGGGTATACACTTTATAGTAATTATTGAAACGTATAAATCCTTGTTCGTACGTACTACCAATCATAACGTTCAGGTTTTCCATTGCAACACCAACAGATACACCTTTTTGCATTGCCAACTTATTGTCTACAATAATTTCATATTGCGGATATTTGGCTGAATAAAATGCAAATATGCCATTCAGCTCTTTTCTTTTTTCCAATGCAGCTACAAATGCTGCATTTACTTTGTCGAACTCTTGGTAATCAACATCACTACTTTTGTCTAATAATCTTAATGAAAAACCATCAGAAGTACCATAGCCAGGAACTGCAGGTGGTTCGAAATATTCAATATTTGCAGGTAGATCTTTTGATTTTTCTTCTAAATCTTTAATGATGTCTTTTACCGATTGCTTACGCTCAGCCCAATCTTTTAGATTGATTAAACAAGTGCCGGCATTAGATCCCCTTCCTTCTGTAAGAATTTCGTAACCAGCTAATGCGGTTACTGAAGATACTCCTTCGGCGGTTTTGGCTATTAATTGTAATTTTCTGGATATTTCATTAGTACGTTCAAGTGTAGTTCCGGGAGGAGTTTGAATAATAGCGTAAATCTGTCCTTGGTCTTCACTCGGAATAAATCCTGCAGGCAGTATTTTATTGATTCCTACAATCCCAAAAGCGAATGCAATTAAGATCCCAAAAGTGATTATTTTTCTATTTACAATTAACGTTAGGAACTTGGTATATTTTCCTGTAACGCGCTCAAAAGTTTTATTAAACCAATCAATAAATAGATTAATTGGCGTTTTTCTTTTTGGTTTTCCATGTGTATTCTTTAATAGAATTGCACATAATACTGGGGTAAGTGTAAGCGCTACAAACCCGGAAATAACAATAGCACTTGCCATTGTAAGTGAAAATTGACGATAAAGTACTCCTACTGGTCCAGTCATAAATGCAACTGGAATAAATACGGAAGTCATTACTAATGTAATTGCAATAATGGCGCCGCTGATTTCTCTTACTACTTTTTTTACAGCTTCAAAAGCACTCAGATGTTCTTCTTCCATCTTAACATGAACGGCTTCTACTACTACAATGGCATCATCTACCACCACCCCAATTGCTAATACTAGCGCAAATAGTGTAATTAGATTAATGCTTAAACCAAAGAAATTCATCAAGGTAAATGCGCCGATTAACGATACAGGAACAGCTAAAATGGGGATAATAGTAGAACGCCAATCTCCCAAGAAAACAAATACAACAATTGCTACCAAAACAAATGCTTCAAATAAAGTATGCAATACTTTTTCGATGGATGCGTCCACAAATTTCGATACATCATAATTGATTTCGTAATCAAGTCCTGGTGGAAAATCTTTTTTTAATTCTTCTAGTTTTACTTTTATGTCTTTGATTACTTGGCTAGCATTACTGCCGGGATTTTGTTTTAATACCAATGATGCAGAAGGATGGCCATCTTTATTAGAATAAATGTCTACAAATTCACTTCCTATCTCAACTTTAGCAATGTCTTTTAACTTTAACATCTCCCCATCTGCATTCGCCTTTACAATAATGTCTTCATATTGTTCAGGTTTGTTGTACCATCCTTTATAGGTAAAAACATATTCTTGTGATTGTGCTTTTTTTCCTGAACTAAGTCCAACTCTTCCGGGTCTGGCTAATACACTTTGTTCATCAATTGCTTTCAATACTTCATCCGCTGAAATATTATACGCCCGCATTCTTTCAGGGTTTAACCATACACGGATAGCAAACGCCCGGCTACCAATTGCTTGGGCTAACCCCATCCCTTTAATCCTTTGAAGTTCGGGTAACACATAGGTGTTAGCGTAGTTAAACAAAAACTTTTCATCTACATTATTTCCGGTACTGAAAAGGTTTAAATACATTAACATACTAGGCTGCAAAGGTGTGATAATTACACCCTCTCTTTGAACCAGTGGGGGAAGATTGGTCATTACTTGATCTACCCTTGATTTTACCCTTACAGCGGCAAGGGTAGGGTCTGTGCCCGGTTCAAAAACAATATCAATAGTTGCTTCACTCGCACTGGTAGCATCTGACATCATGTATTGCATACCTTGTACACCGTTGATTTCACGCTCAAGTATTGTTAGGGTTGATTTAACCAAAACATCTGCATTAGACCCCGGGAACTCTATAAAAATGCTTACTCTGGGAGGAGCTATTTCAGGGAATTGAGCAACGGGTGAAGTATTAATGGCCAATAACCCCATGAAAACGATCACAACAGATAAGGCAATGGCTAGAACCGGTCTTTTAATAAACTTATTAAACATTGAATGATTATTTATTGGGTCCTGCCTTATTCGGCATGTAAATTATTTAACTCAGTCAGCTCCTTTTCAAAAGAAACAATCTCATATTTTATGTGCTCATTGTTCTTTACTTTGCCCAAGCCATCTGCAAGTATTTTATCATTTTTACTTAATCCAGCAGCTACTACATATAAATGAGGCATTTCTTCGGCAATTTTAATTTCTTTAGCTTTTAATACATTGTGTTCATCAACGATGTATACATATTTTTTATCGAGTACATCGAAAGTGGCTTTTTGAGGTATGAGAATAGCTCCTTTCAACAAAACTGGCAACTGGATATTTCCAGTTTCACCATGCCGGAGAATGCCTTTTGGGTTGGGGAATGTAGCCCTGAAGGCAATGTTCCCGTTTTCGTTGTTGAAATCAGCTTCAATGGTTTCCACTACTCCTTGTATATCGAATAGCTCGCCGTTGGCCATTTGCAATAATACATTTTGCTTGCCCTTTGTTTTAGATGATTTGATGTAGTTTAAATATTCTACTTCTGGTACATTAAAGTATACCCACATTTTGCTATTGTCTGAAAGAGTAGTAATTAACTCTCCTTCATCAATAAGGCTACCTAATCTTTTTTGAAAACGATCCATAATTCCACCAAAAGGCGCTCTTATATCTGTAAAGTTTAAATGCGCTTGTGCTAGAGAAACTGCTGCTTTAGCCTGATTGAGCTTAGCTTTGTTCATCGCTAGTTCATTGGGAGAAACAATATTGTTGTCGGAAAGGCTTTTTGTATTGTTGTATTCAATTTCTGCAAAGTTCATCTCTGCTTTTGCCTTTTCTAATTCAGCTTGGTAAATAGTTGGCATGATTTTGAACATTAACTGCCCTTTATTAACATACTGCCCTTCATCTACATATATTTTTTCTAAATAGCCCTTTTCTTGTGACCTAAGTTCGATATGATTGGCAGATTGAACCTGACCCACATATTCCTTGTAAATAATTGTATCCCTTTGTACGGGACTTATCACTAAAAAACTACTTTCTTCTTCTTTTACTTCTGTTTTGTGTTCGCAAGACGATAAAATCAATACTGGTGCCAAAATGGCGAGAATAAAAATCCTCTTCATTAAATTTAAGATTAAGTGTTAAAATGAAAATATGTTCAAAAGATTTATTGCATTCTTACGCTGAAGTGTTTGTATAACATAGGTTTACCTACATTTACTCATCAATTAATTACGAAAGAATAATAAGAACTATGAGAGGTAGTTCTTCCAAGAATGATATAAAATAAAGTAAGGAATAGCTTGTTGCTGGTGAATAGAAGTTGCTAATTGTAAATAGCGACTTTGCAGAATACAATTATACGCGAGTTCCTCGGTATTGTATTTTTGTGAAAAATTATTATTGAGTTCCTGGTGATTGCTTTGAATGTCTTCATCTTCCGTTTCCTCCATTTCCATTAATTCTAATGAAGAAGGATAAGTAAGTGATGCTAAAAAATGAGTACCAGTTGCATGAGATATTGAAGTTGATTTATTCGTATTCGTTTTATTATTGTAAGCGTTGCTAATTAATGCGAATACTTGGAGTTGCTGTAAGAAAAATGTTAATGCAAAAACAATCAAAAAACAATTGAGCATCCCCTTTTTTATTGGAGATTTAGTTTGTTTTTTTTTCTTGGTATTGATGTTTGTATGTTGCATTAGATAGTAAAAAACACAATAAGTACAAATTTAAAGAAAAGGAATTTGTAATTTGATAAGTTTCTGTTAAAGTAAAAAATGAGCGTTAATTATATTAACTAACGCTCGTTATATGTAAGTAGTATAATTTGGTTGAAGCGAACTTTATAAAAAATGTAATGTGAATTTTAAATAAAGATTACTGATGTGTTTCAATTTTTTTAACTAAAACTGACTTTGGTACTGCGCCAATTTGCTTGTCTACGATTTGTCCACCTTTAATAAATAAAATTGCAGGGATAGAAGTGATGCCATAATTGACACTTAAGTTAGGATTATGGTCTACATTTACTTTACCTACATTTATTTTGCCTTCATACTCCTTAGACAATTCTTCTATAACCGGGCCAATTGCACGGCAAGGACCGCACCATTCTGCCCAAAAATCTACTATAGTTAATTTATCACTATCCAAAACTGTTGCTTGGAAATTTGCATCTGTTAGTTCTAAAGCCATTGTCTGTATTTTAATTGTTGTTTATTTTATTTGTTCATCAAATTTACAACCAAAGATGTTGAACTGCTTTATTGACTTTTCCACGTATGTGATTTAATGACAACGAGTCATTTTAACTCACCAATCCTACTTTTACATCAATATCGGGATTACTCATTAAAAAGTCTGCCATTTCTTCATTCATTTGGAACCCTCTTTCTATCGTAAACATATTGATTTTCAAGCTCTCCTTGGGTTCTGTTATAGTAAATTTCAAAGTAGACTTTCCAGGATATGCTTTTAGATTATTTTCCAAAAATACTACCATGTCTTTGCTTATTGCTCCGGGATGTAAGCTTATATCAACATTTCTGGTTAGTGTCTGTTTGACTGTTTCTAACAAAGACATATTATTTATTTTAAATTCGAAAACATTTGGTTGATTGTACCTGTTTCTAAAAAAACCATTAAATAATATATTCTGCCCTTTTTCTAAATAGTTTTGAAATTTCACATAGTCTTCACTCCACAATGTAAATTCGGTTTTGCCGCTAAAATCTTCAATGGTAAAAGACCCAAAATTTTTCCCTGTTTTGGTAACCCTATGTTGTACATCTGTTACAAGGCCTGCCAAACGAATCATTTTACCGGCAGCATTGGGCATCATGGCAATGGAGTCTTTGGTCTCGTTAAAGTCTGCAATGCCTGTTATTTCGTAATATTTTAACTCGAACTTAAAGTGGTCTAATGGATGACCACTCATAAACATACCGGTAACTTCCTTTTCAAAATTAAGTAATTCAGTTAAAGTCCATGGTTCGCAATCTGGAATTTTGGGAACTGCTACTTGCATAGCACCGGGTAAATCCCCAAATAATGTATTGGTGGTAGCGGTGGCTGCCGACTGTTGTTGCTGGCCATAAGCTACAATTTTTTCTAGTCCGGTAACTCTTTCTCCTTCAATCAATGTAAAGTATTGAGCCCTATGATATGTAGGGAAGCAGTCGAATGCGCCCGAATAAGCTAAGCTTTCCAATGATTTTTTGTTAACACTTTTTTGTAATACCCTTTTTACAAAGTCAAAAATATCTTCATAAGCGCCATTTTTATTTCTTTCGGAGATGATGGTTTCAATAGCCATTTCACCCACACCTTTCAATCCGCCCAAACCAAAACGTATTTCCCCTTTTTTATTTACTGCAAATCCTTTGAGCGATTCATTGATATCTGGACCTAATACCTTAATCCCCATTCTTTTACACTCTTCCATGAAGAAGGTGATTTTTTCGATATTGCCTTGGTGATTCAACACTGCCGACATGTATTCACCGGGGTAATGCGCTTTTAAATACGCTGTTTGATACGCTACAAAAGCATAACAAGTGGAGTGTGATTTATTGAACGCATACTGGGCAAAGGCTTCCCAGTCTGTCCATATTTTTTCTAATTTTTCAGGAGCATGACCTTTTGCAATAGCACCATCAACAAATTTACTTTTCATTTTGTCGAGGGTTTTTCGATCCTTTTTACCCATTGCTTTTCTTAATACATCTGCATCCCCTTTACTGAATCCACCAATTTTTTGCGAAAGCAACATTACCTGTTCTTGATAAACTGTAATTCCATAGGTATCTGCTAGATATTCTTCCATATCTGCCAGATCGTAACTAATGGCTTCTTTTCCATGCTTTCTATCAATAAAGTTGGGAATATATGCAATTGGTCCAGGGCGATAAAGCGCATTCATTGCAATTAAGTCGTCGAACTTATCGGGTTTTAGCTCTCTCAGGTATTTTTGCATACCTACACTTTCAAACTGAAAAGTGCCATTGGTTTCCCCTTTTTGGTACAATTGAAAGGCTTTTTCATCATCTAATGGAAGGTAATCTAAATCAATACTAACGCCATGGTTTTGCTTTATCAGTTCCAGTGCTGTTTTTAATATAGATAAGGTTTTAAGTCCTAAAAAGTCCATTTTAATAACACCAGCATCTTCAATTATACTACCTTCAATTTGTGTTACCCATAAATCAGAATCTTTTGCAGTTGCTACAGGAATTAAATCTGTTAAATCGCAAGGAGCAATAATAATACCCGCTGCATGAATTCCCGTATTTCTAACAGAACCTTCTAGTCTTTCAGCTTCTTTCAAAACTTGCGCTCTGATGTCGGCTCCTCTATAAATTTCTCTAATTTTCTTAATATTATCAATATCTTCTTGTTGATAGCCTTCTTTTTCTTCCAATGATTTAGGCCCTTCCTTTATAGTAATAGGGGCTTTTAATACTCTTCCTAATACGGTACCTGGTTTATCGGGAACCAATTTTGCCAGCATATTACTTTCTGCAAGCGGTAGGTCCATTACGCGAGCAACATCTTTGATACTCATTTTAGCGGCCATGGTACCATAGGTAATAATTTGAGCAACTTGACTTTTTCCGTACTTATCAACTACATAATCGATTACTTTTTGCCGGCCTTCATCATCAAAATCGGTATCAATATCGGGCATGCTCTTTCTATCTGGATTGAGGAAACGCTCAAAAAGTAAATTGTATTTAATAGGATCGATGTTGGTTATTCCTATACAATAAGCCACAACGCTACCTGCAGCTGAACCACGACCAGGGCCTACAAATACCCCCATATCTCTACCCGCTTTAATAAAATCGCTAACGATTAAGAAATATCCGGCAAAGCCCATGGTGCGGATGGTAAATAACTCAAAATCAATTCGTTCTTGAATAGCCGGAGTTAGGTCGTTGTATCTTTTATGCGCACCTTCATAAGTCAGGTGTTTTAAAAACTCCCATTGGTTCATGTTCGAATCATTGTGAACCTGAAAGGAGGGAGGGATAGGGAATGCAGGTAAAAGTATATCTTTTTTTAGGTTCAGCACTTCAACCTTGTCTACAATTAAATTGGTATTATCCAGAGATTCCGGAATATCGTGGAAGAGTTTTTGCATCTCTTCCGGCGTTTTAAAATAAAATTGGTTATTGGGAAATTTAAAACGTCTATTTTTAATTTGAACTTCATCATTCACAAAATCATCAAACCCTGGTGTACTTTGTTTTTCACCGGTATTGATACAGAGTAATATGTCATGCGCATTGGCATCATCTTGTTCTACATAATGGCTGTCATTGGTGGCAATTACTGGAATATTGTATTTTTTTGAAAATTTAAGAAGCGTTTGATTGATGATTTCTTGCTCTTTAATTTCGTGGCGCTGTAATTCGATGTAGTAATCATCTCCAAATAAATTGATCCACCATTTTAGTTCTTGCTCAGCCTTTTCTTCGCCGTATTTTAATATGGTTTGAGGTACATAGGCGCCAATACAACAAGTTGTTGCAATAATCCCTTCATGGTATTTTTCAATAAGCTCTTTGTCAATTCTTGGATACTTGCTATACATCCCTTCTATATATCCCAATGAAGTTAATTTCACTAAATTTTGGTAGCCAATTTTGTTTTTGGCAAGTAATACTTGGTGAAATCTTTCGTCTTTCAACTCTTTACTGAAAGATTTAATGTGCCGATCTTTTACTACATAAAACTCGCAGCCTACAATAGGTTTTACCACCGGCTCCAGAATGTCTTTGCCAAATTCGTCGGTGCCCACTACTTTAGTTTTTTTCCAGGCTTGGCTCACAAACTCAAAAGCACCAAACATATTACCATGGTCTGTGATAGCAATCGCTGGCATATTATTATCGGCCGCTTTATTGTATAAATCTCCAATAGAAGCCGCTCCATCTAAGAGAGAGTACTGCGTATGAACGTGTAAATGGGAAAAATTAGACATATATTGTACAAAAGTCGGACTTTGTCATTCTTCTTCAAAGAATCAATTTTCCACATTCACGCAAAGTGACTATTTTGCATAACATATGAAATTGAATTTTTATATAACGATTCTTGTAAGCTTTATTCTTTTTACCAGTTGTAAATCGGTAAGGAATATAACCAATCGTGATAATAGTGGTTCAGAAGTAGTTGTGAAAAAATACGGTACAGAAAAAAGAGAATTTATCAATGGCATTCAAGTTACCCTTGGAACTGTTACAACTACCAAACAAAAAACAAGCAGTATCACATCTGCTTCACCGAATAAAAATTTGGAGTTGAATGGGAGGAGTAATACGCCGATTATTAGTGGAGATATTGAAAGAGCCAACTTATTACAATTAAAATATTCTCCTATCATCAATGTGCCGGTTACACAATTGGTAAATATTATGTTGTTAGAACAGATCGATAAATGGTGGGGCACAAAATATTGTATTGGAGGAAATGGTGAAACATGTATTGATTGTTCTGGTTTTACGCATATGATGATGAAGGATGTATATAATGTAAACATCTTAAGAACCGCTCAGGAACAATACAATCAATCACAAAGAATTGAACAAGAAGATTTACGAGAAGGAGATTTGGTATTTTTTGGCCATAGTTATAAATCTATTTCACATGTAGGCATATACTTGCAGAACAATAAATTTGTACATGCATCTACTTCAGTTGGTGTGACCATAACTGATTTAAATGATAAATATTGGAATCCCAAATTTAGAGGCGGTGGAAGAATCAGTCAATAGAATCCTACGCTATTCAAATCTCTTTTTAAAATTATGATACAATTGTAATGCATCGGGTGTTAATTGCAATGCAAATATACCAGCGACCATTATTCCGGAAAAAGTTATCGTACGTATTGTAATTCCCACAAAACCCTCTATGTTATTAAATACATAAAACGCAGTAAAATAGGCAAATCCGGTTACTAATAATGCAAGTACAGTTTTGCCATCAAATGGTTGCATATTGAATTTTCGTCTAAGAAATTCAAATCGTATTAAATTATAACAGCTATAAGATACCAACTCGGCCACTGCAGATCCTAAAATACCATAGTTTTTTATTAAATAATAGGTAAGGGGTAACCGCAGTGCCAATAGTATAACACCGCTGAAAAATTCAAATCGCCAAAAAGTTGAAGTGGCAATTACCATTCCATTTAAACCGGTGGCCGCATCAATAATTCGAACCAAACCTAATATAAATATTACTCCAAGACCTGTTTCATATTCTTTTTGAATGTGTAAAACCTGGATTCCTTGATGAACATTGAGCCAAAGATTCCCAAATATGAACAATGCAATGAGCATTAAATTAATGCAAGACCTTTTATATATTCTTGAAATTTCTTGATAGTTTTTGTCTTTCCATGCTCTCGATAATACTCCTGCAGAAATGGCTTGGATACTTCGTTGTGGAACTTGTACAAGGTTCGCTGCATATTGTGCAAATACAAAAACACCCACCACCACCAAGCCCTGAAACTTTGCAATGATAAAACTATCGATAGTTGCCGCAATAGATGCTATAAGGGTGCCACAATATATAAGTATTTGCATACTTAACATTTTCTTCCAGAATTTCTTAGTGACTCTACTAATAACAGAAGGGAAATGAAGTTCTCCTGTATTTAAAAGGAAGATTAACATCACTAAAAACACCAATAAATAAAGACATGCAAAGATTTGAACAAATCTATCGAAGGATATTATTTTGAAATAATACAATACAATGATGATACTTGTAATAATGCGCAGGAAGGTTTCTCTTAGAAAATTAGTCACCACTGTTTTTTGAAGTGCCCAGGCAAACCCTTCTAAGGTGCTAAATAACAACATCCCAAGCGCAAAGGGAAACATCCAATAATAATAATCGAGAATTAGTTTAGACTTCTCTGTGAATTGATGTACAAAGATTGGCTGAAAATACAAGCCTAAGAGTAAAATCAATAAAAAACCAATTAATGAGGCTAGCATACCCCATGTCATTAAATCGATTTTATGTTTCTCTAAATTGTCTTTGTAATAAGGATAAAATTTATAAATCACAGGAATTACACCTAAAGCACCAAAAGCAGTCATGTTTTGTGCGAAATCAAAAAATATGCGGGTAAGGGCATATTGTTCGGGTGTAAATGATCCATTTTTTGTGTAAAAATAGGTGTTAATAGCCCCAATAATAAAGCCTACATAAACCAGTAAACTAGAAATGATGGTTTGTTTTCTTATAGATCCCATGCTTGCTTAATATGCTTTAATCACTAATTCTTTGCGCTCTTTCAATTGAAGATAGAAATATTTTTCAATATTGCTAATTTGCAATGCAGTTGCTTCTTCTATTGTTAATTGCAATTGTTGCCATTCATTGTTTTTGGGGACTATTTTCTTGAATGTATTACCGCAAGCAATGATTAATGGCATATTAAAACCATCAATGGCATTGGTATACCTATAATTCAACATTTTTTTATCTGCAGCTAAATAGTATTCTAAAATAGGAATTGTTGTGTTGCGTAAATATTGATTAAAGATCTGTTTAACAGGGTAGCCAGTATACTTACTAATTAATTGTTCAACATCTTCAGTTGTAACAGTTTTGTGGTAAAAGTTACTATTCATTGCTCTAAGCAACTTTCTAAATTGTATATCATCATTCATTCCCATTCTTATACTATGTATCATTGCTGAGGCCTTACTATACATATCACCACTTCCCATAGCGTTCACACCAAACGGCGCTATGATTGGCTTATCATTTAAAATATTTTTTCTGCTACCATAATTATATTCATTTGCAGCTTCTTTGCCATTTAACCATTGCGTAAATAATGTTTCGGTGTAATTCGTAAATCCTTCATGAATCCACATATCAGCAATGTCTTTAGAGGTAATATTATTGCCAAACCATTCATGACCACTTTCATGAATAATAATAAAATCCCAGTTTAATCCCCATCCGGTTCCCGATAAATCTCTTCCTAAATAACCATTTTTAAATTTATTTCCATAGGCCACATTGCTTTGGTGTTCCATGCCAAGGTAGGGCACTTCAACCAATTTATATCCATCTTCATAAAATGGATATTTTCCCATCCAGTATTCAAAACAGGATAGCATTTGCTTTATCTGTTTTAACTGTTGTAACGCACTGTCTTTATGGGCAGATAATATATAATAGTTGAGATTTAATACGCCGGCTTCTCCGTTAAAAGTATCTTTAATGCGTTCGTATTTCCCAATATTCATACTCACTCCATAGTTGTTAATAGGATTTTTTACTTCCCATGTCCAAGTTTTAGTATGATCAGTATGTGTAATTACTTTTTTAAGTTGACCATTTGATACTTCCACCAAAGTGTCCGGTATTCTTACAGAAATAGATAAACCATCATTGGGCTCATCAGCTTGGTGGTCTTTACAAGGCCACCAAACACTTGCACCTAAACCCTGACAAGAAGTGGCTACAAAAGGGTTGCCTTGTTGGTCATTTTTCCAACTTACCCCGCCATCCCAAGGAGGTCTAACTGCCTCTCGTGGTTTTCCATGGTAATAAACAATGATAGTAGCTTTTTTCCCTGTAACAATGGTGTGATTAAAATTAATTAATGCAATATTTCCGGTTCTTTTAAAAGACAGTGAATTAAATTGCTGTTTATTACCAACCTCTAAAACACTGTCAATTATAAGTGGCTGCTGCAAATCAATTTGTAGTATTTTTCCTGGTTGTATAGCTTTGAATTGTATAGCCACATTGCCTTCAACACTTTTTTGCGGGATATTGGGTTGGATATAAATAGCATAATGCAATAAATCCCACCAAGCCCTTTCGGGTGTAATGGTTCCTCTTAATGTGTCGGACTTAGAAAAAGGTTTTTCAGATACACTTTGGGCGATTGTATATAGAGAAAATATAAAAAATATCGACAATAATGGTAGTCTTTTTGTATTCATGCATTAAAAGTAGGATATTCGAAACCATGTTAGTACAAGCTATGAAAAAAACAAGTATTTTTTTTGCGAAAAGCGCCATTTTAGGGTTGGTTTTTGCCATTTTTTTTATCTCATGTAATGATATTAGGTCCAACAATAAAAAGGTTTTTTCTTATAACGAATCTACAGGAATAGCCACATTAGATCCGGCATTTGCCAAAAATCAATCAATCATGTGGGCTGTTCATCAACTCTATAATACGTTAGTTGAAATTGATAGTAACCTCAATATTGTTCCTTCAGTTGCGAAAAGCTGGGAAGTTAGTGCAGATAGAAGAACATATACCTTTCATTTAAAAGAGGGTATATATTTTCACAATAATCCATTGTTCAAAAATGGACGGGGAAGAAAATTGGTTGCGGCGGATGTGGTGTATAGTTTAAATAGAATACAAGACAAAAAAGTGGCAAGTAGTGGAGCTTGGATATTTAACAATAGAATTGAAGTAAATGGTTTTAAAGCATTGAATGACAGTACATTCGAGTTAAAATTAGTTGCTCCATTTCAACCAATTTTAGGCATATTGAGTATGCAATATTGTAGTATTGTACCCCATGAGATAGTAGAACATTTCGGAAAAGATTTTAGGAATAATCCTTGCGGAACTGGTCCATTTACATTGGTTTCATGGGATGAAGGCGAGTCGATGATCTTACATAAAAATGACCAATATTGGGAAAAAGACGAAAAAGGGCAAAGGCTGCCTTATATTGATGCCATAAAAGTGAGTTTTTATGACAATAAAGCTACCGAGTTTTTACAGTTTAGGCAAGGTAAATTAAGTTTTGTGAATGATATTGACCCTTCTTTTAAAGATGAGCTATTGACCAAAAAAGGAGACTTGAGAAAAGAATGGACTTCAAAACTTCAAATGAAAAAGCATCCCTATTTAAACACAGAATACATGGGTATTTTGGTAGATACCAATAATGAATTGGTAAGAACATCTCCAACTAAAATAAAGGCAGTCCGACAAGCAATGAATTATGCCATTAATCGCCCACAATTAATGATGTATATGCGTAATTCAATTGGTATTCCAGCAGAAGCTGGTTTTGTTCCGGGTGGATTACCATCTAGAAATACAGAATTGGTGAAAGGGTATCATTACAATCCTGCCAAATCTAGGGAATTGTTAAAGTCATGCGGATATTTAGATAATCAAGTTCCAATAAAATTATTAACTGTATCAATCTATGCAGATATAGCCAGCTTTATAGCCCGCCAAATGGAGGAAGTAGGTATAAAAGTTCAAGTAGAAGTAGTACAAAAAAGTTTGTTATTAGAACAAACAGCAAAATCACAAGCACTTTTTTTTAGGGCAAGTTGGATTGCAGATTATCCTGATGCAGAAAATTATATGACCATGTTTTACAGCAAAAATCCAGCTCCGCCCAACTATACAAGGTATAAAAATATTGCTTTCGATGTGTTGTATGAGAGAGCGTTACAAGAAACCAATGATTCTATTCGGTATGACTTGTACAGAAAAATGGATCAATTGGTGATTGATGATGCGCCTATATTACCATTGTGGTACGATATGGCTATTCATTTAGTTCAATCAAATATTAAAGGGTTTTCTCCCAACGCTTTGAATATACTAGAACTTCGAAAGTGTACTATTTATTAATTAGTATGCTTAAGCTTAGTTTTAAATACTTTTTCGAATTTTTCTAACTTTGGTTGAATAACAAACCTACAATAGCCTTGTGTTTGATTTGAATTGTAATAGTTTTGATGATAATTTTCTGCAGGATAAAAATTTTTAAATGCTTCAACTAAAGTAACAATTGGGTTGTCCCATGCGCCACTTTTGTTTAATGCATCTTTGTATTGAATTGCTTTATTTTTTTGCTCTTCATTGTGGTAATAAACAACACTTTTATATTGCGGACCAACATCATTTCCTTGTTGATCTATTGTAGTTGGATTATGTGTTTTCCAGAAAACTTCTAACAGTTCATCATAACTTATTTTTGATGGGTCATAAATAATGCGGCATAACTCAACATGTCCGGTATTTTTATCGCAAACCTGCTCATAAGTAGGGTTTTCAATAAAACCACCCCCATATCCGCTAACTACTTGTAATACGCCTTCTAATCTTTGAAAAAAGGCTTCTGTACACCAAAAACAACCTTCTCCAAAAGTTGCTGTATCTGTATGGATGTTATTGGGAATTGATTGCGAATTCATGTTTACCTGTATATTTTGCTGTTGGTTGGTTGATTTATTCCCTTTACAAGAACTACATGTTAAAGTCAATAAAACCAATAATAACCCACAATTATTCATAATAATCTATTTGTGCTTATTTGAATTAACACCTACAAACTAAAATTGTTTAATTTGGCCATCTTCATTCTTGACCTGCTTTTTTCAACTACAATCAATCTGCTACTTTTAAAGTTAGCCCTTACCTTTGCTGCTTTAATTGAAGACACTACATGCGTTTATACCCGGAATCTGCTTTAACTCAACTTGAATTCGATAAAATTCGTAACTTATTGATTGATCAGTGCAATACCGATTATTCAAGACAGAAGGCTGCTCAATTACGAATCCATACTCGAAAAGATTTCATTGATCGTGATTTGAAACAAAGTCATGAGTTTAAGATGATCCTCTTACAACAGCAATATTTTCCAATAGATTTTACGATTAATATTAGTAAAGACATAAAATTATTATCTATACCAGGTGCATTAATTGTTGGAGAGCAATGGATGCAAATTAAAAAGCTTACAGAAAGTGTTGGTAATATTTTCAGGTGGTTTGACAATGAACGTAGATTGTCATTCCCGGCTTTATGCAATGTGATTATAGATAGTTATTATGAGAAGTTAATTGTGGAAATGATTAACGAAGTGATGGATGATGCCGGTGTTGTAAAAGACAATGCCTCAGATGAACTGCAGAAAATAAGGATGAGCCTTTTTAAACGAAGAAATGAATTAAGGCGAATGTTTGAAAAAGTTGTTCAGAAAATGGCTAAAGCTGGTTATACTGCAGATATTGATGAGAGTTTTAGTAATGGCAGAAGG